>PEVX01000011.1 GCA_002780285.1 Candidatus Pacearchaeota archaeon CG06_land_8_20_14_3_00_35_12 | reverse complement strand
ATTCCGCCTGCACAAGGAGCATGAGTCGCTGCTTCAAGAACCAAGGAAAGCTTGCCCCAATTAACAGGCTTGTTTGAAAAATTTCTTACGCTGCGCCTGCATCTGATTGCTTCATCAAGTTTCATTGCCATTTTATTGTGTTTGATTTATCTGTTGATTTTGTTGTTGAGGCTGCTCGGTCATCTGCCATGATTTGACAACTTTTGTTCCGCATTCAGGGCAGAATTTTTCCTCTCCTTCGAGCCGTTTATGACAGCCAGAGCAATAAATTTTTTCGATTCTTCTTTCAATCACTGGCTTGTAGTTGGATTTTCCGGAAATTAATTTTCCAAATGCGAATGCCACTGCATCGCTATCCATCTGCTTCCTCAAGTCAAGATTGCTGCCCATTTTTCCTGCTTTGCCTTATATGTTCAAGAGATTTTATTTTAAAAACTTTCCTAAAATATCAATTCTTGCAATATATTCATTAAATGTTAGAAAAATTTATAAATTAGCAAACAAAAAGAAGATATATGGAAGATTCTCACGAGTTCATAAAAAGCGCTGAAGACCTTATTGACAAAAGATCTGACAGAGATGCTGTTTCTTCTGAAAAAGTTGAGGCTGAAAAACAGAAAATTCTCAGAGTTCTTGCTTCAAAGAACAGCGATGAAGTAAGGATAGAAATTCTAGAAAGGCTTCTCAAGGAAAGGCTTCCAAAAGATTTGCAAAAATTTGCCTTGATGCAGATTGCGAGCCTGCATGAAAGGAAAAACTGGCTTTCAAATGCTGCAAAATATTACAAAATGGCTGCTGAAATTTCAGTGACTTATCGCGAACGCGAGGATTTATTCATGAAAGAAGTTGAAATGTTCATAAAAGCCATAATGTATAATCAGGCTGATGAAGCAATGAAAAAAGCTATCGAAGCTGTTGCAAACCCCAAAAATAGAGATGTAATTAAAGAACGCGTAATTCAGCTTTATTTGAATGAAGCAAGAATGAATGAAATGAATGAAAGAAGGGTTAATGCAATAAAAACCTATGAAAAAGTTCTTTCAATGATTGGCGAATCAAGAAAAGATTTGCGAAGCCAGATAATGTCAAAGCTTGTTGTTCTTTACGAGCGCGTTGGTAAAGTGCGTGACTCTATAAGACTGCGCGATTCATTAAAAAGATAATTTTGAATTTATTGTTTTCTATTTAGAATATTATTTTTAGAGACTAAAGTCCGTAAAAAACAACGGCCTCTCCGAAGAGAGGCCAGAAACCAAAAAAGGCTAAGGGAATATGAAAAAGTGAAAGTAAATTTTTGCCTCTTTGTCAGCCTTAAGCAATTTATTTGTAAACTTCAATGCCAAGCTCGCCCATTTCTGATATAGGGGCTTGTGATTCGCGGGCAGGGCGTCCTAATACAAAAGGTGATTTAACACCAGTGATTATTGTAATAACACGCACTTTTCCTGCAAAATCTTTATTGATTCTTGCACCAATAATGACCTGAGCATCAGCACTTAAGTTTTCACTTACAAGTCTACCAATGTTATCGAATTCTTCGAGCTTCATGTCTTGTCCACATGTTATGTGGATTAAAGCGCCTGTAGCTCCTTTGTAATCGATATCCAACAAAGGATGTGTCAATGCCTGTCGCACTGCTTCTTCGACTCTATTTTGTGTATCGCTTTCACCGATTCCGATAACTGCGACATCACCATTCTTCATTATTGCAGAAACATCTGCATAATCAAGATTAATCAAAGAAGGTAGTGTGATTGTCTCGACAATACCTTTGATCATTGTACTTATAAGCTCATTTGCGACTGCGAATGCTTGTTCGATTGGCAAATTTCCTGCGATATCAACAAGTCTGTTATTATCAATTACGATAACTGTGTCTGCAACATCTCTAAGTTGCTGCAAACCAAATTCCGCCTTGTCTATCCTTGCTTTTTCAGCTTGGAAAGGCATAGTTACCACACCAATAACTACAGCGCCTGTTTCTTTGGAAAGTTGTGCAACAATTGGAGCTGCACCTGTTCCTGTACCACCACCTTCACCGCAGATTACAAATACCATATCGGCTCCAGAGACAGATTTCTTTAGTTCTGAAAGTGCTTCCTTTGCAGCCTCGCGACCGCGTTCAGGATAACCACCACAACCAAGACCTCTTGTCAGCTCTTTACCAATAAGCACTCTTTCGTCTGCTTTTGTGATGCTTAAATGTAACGCATCAGTGTTAGCTGCATAAACAGTTGCTCCTTCGATTCCTTTGTTGTAAAGCCAGGTTATTGCATTACAGCCAGCTCCACCAACACCAAAAACTTTGATGTTAGCTTTGCCTGCTTTGAGCTCGTCAAAATTGATGCTGAATTTAGAGACATTTTCCATTGCCTCTTTTGCAAAATCCAGTACCATTTTAGTTAATTTTTTTCCTCCTTTTCTCTTTTGTGAATTATGTGAAATGAAGCAAAAAAACTTTTTTCGGCTTTTGGCTTCGAAAAGTTTAAATACCTCATTATATTTGGATAAATTATAATAATATTAAGAAAGAGATTAGTTAATAGGTGTTAATTTCCCTTCACCCAAAATTTTATTCCGCTCGTCCCCACGAAATGAATAAAATTAATAAAAACGAGAATTGCTTGTTCTTTATAAACTTTTTGTCAATCTAAACAATATATTTTTTAATTATTTTCTTAACATAGTTGATGCATTTTTCAGAAATTTTTTATATTTTCTGGAAAATTTTTAATTTTTCACCAGATTTTCATTATTTTTTGTTATTTTTCCAAATGGATAATTTTTTATATCATCCTTGGCTTCGCTTATCATGGCTGAGGCAAAAACAGGCGATTTAATCGAGATTAAAACCTCTGAGGAGGTTATCTCTGGCTTTCTTTTAGAGTCGCACGACTCAAAAATTATTTTAATCAAATTAAAATCAGGATATAACCAGGGAATTTCAAAATCAGAAATAAAAAGCATGAAAATTCTTGAAAGCTATAAACACAAAGAAGAAAAATCAGCAGAAGGCAAGCAAAACAAAGAGAAAAAAGGCCTGCCAAAAATTACAATCTTGCATACGGGCGGGACAATTGCAAGCAAAGTCGATTACAGAACAGGAGCTGTCTCTGCAAAAATTTCTGCAAAAGAAATTTTGGAAATGTTTCCTGAGCTTGGCAAAATTGCAAATATAGATGCAAGAGTTGTTTTCCAAATGTTCTCAGAAGATATGGAACCAGAGCACTGGCTAAAGCTTGCAGAAGAAGTAAAAAAAGAAATAGGAAAAGGCGCTGACGGAATTATAATAACTCATGGAACAGACACGCTGCATCATACAGGCGCTGCTTTATCGTTCATGATTCAGGATTCTCCAATTCCAATTATTTTAACAGCAAGCCAGCGTTCAAGCGACAGAGGGAGTTCTGACTCCTTTCTTAATCTGATTTGCGCTATAAAATTTGCAGCAGAATCTGATTTTTCTGGAGTTGCAATATGCATGCATTCTTCTTCAGAAGACAAGGAGTGCGCGATTATGAGTGGAACTAAATGCCGCAAGCTTCATACAAGCAGGCGTGATGCTTTCAAGCCAGTAAATTCAAAGCCAATCGCTCTTGTAACAAAAGAAAATATTCGTTTCCTGACTGAAAATTACATAAAAAGAGACAAAAAAAGAAAGCCAGAAACAAATATCTGCTTCAATGATAATATTGCTCTGATAAAAGCTCATCCTGGCTTCAAAAGCAAAGAACTTTCTTTTTGTGAAGATTATGACGGAATTATTTTTGAAGGAACAGGGCTCGGGCATTTAGGCATAAATGTTTTAGATGAAATAACAAAAGACCATGCAAAAATGCTCGAAATTTTAAAAAAATTCAATAAACAGGGAAAAATTCTTGTTATGACAAGCCAATGCATATTCGGCCGCGTGAATATGAATGTATATTCAACAGGCAGAGATTTGCTTGAAGCCGGAGTTATTTCTGGAAAAGACATGTCTGCTGAAACAGCTTTTGTGAAACTTGGCTGGCTTCTCGGCCAGAAAGAATACAAAAAAAATATTGAGCTTGCAAAACAAAAGCTTCAAGAAAATTTAGTCGGAGAATTTAATGACAGACTTTCAGAAGAGGAATTCTTATAAAGCTTCTTTTTCTTGCTTAGTAGAATTAGATGAAATAGAAAGATATTTAAAGTTTGATTTATTTAATTCTTTATGAAAAACATTAATAATTCTAATTTTGCTTACCTTATTGGGAATTTCATGGCAGATGGTTCATTTTACAAAACGGAGAGGGGATATAGATTTGAATTTGTTGATGGTTCTCCTTATGATAAAGAGCTTAGATATTCTTTAAATCATATTTTAACTATTAAACGAATTCTTGAAAATTTCTTAGGAAAAAAATTAAGAGGAATAAGAAAAAGGGGGAATCGATTTGTTTTAAGCTTTAGAGAGAAAAACCTAGCAGAATTATTTATTAAATATTTAAAACTTCAACCTGGAGATAAATCAAGAATTATAGATATCCCCACCATATATAAAAATTCTGTATATGAAAAAGATTTTTGGGTAGGATATTTAGATGGAGATGGTTCTATTGCAAGAAAGTCTAGAAGAATAGCTGTAGAATCTATGAGCAAAGGAATAATAGAATCTTTTGCAAATTATTTAATTAAGAATAAAATTTTATTTTCAAAATATGAATCAAAAAGGGGAAAAGAGGTATCTTATATTATTTTGATAAGAAGTGTTTCTTTTAGAGATTTTGCTAAAAAAATAGGATTTATTCATCCTTTAAAAGCTAGATTATTAGATCAAAAATTAAAAGATAAAGATTTTTTTGTTAAAAACAATATAAAAATTCGGGGGGGTATTATAGAATATAATAAAATATTTAATGATACTATCTTTGTAGAAAATGGAAGGGAACTTTTAGTTAAATATGGAGATAAAAAATATCATAGGTCTAATGTTAAATTTAATGAAATTATTTTATTAATGAGAAAAAGAGGAATAAAAACAGAGAAAATCTTAAAAGAATTAAATAAATATAGATTTAAAAAAAGTAAAGGATCTAAAAATTCTGTGAGGCTACCTTTGTTTTTTGATAAAGATATGCTCAAAATTGGGAAATTTGTTAGGATTAGGGATGGAGGAATCTCTTTTTCTAAGAATTATATAAATTCCTTTAATGAAAATTTTAGTGAGATATTAAGAATAGTTGAAAATGTTTTTGATATAAAACCTATTTATACATGTAAAAACGAGCCAATTTTCTGTAGTGGAGTATTGAAAGATTTTTTTAATACAATTATTAATAGAAGTTAATATTATAAACATTTAATTAATGAATATACTAAAATGGATAAGAATCTTGGGCTTAAAATAGGTTTAGAAATACACCAGCAACTAGACACTAGTAAACTATTCTGTAGGTGCCCCTCTATTTTAAGGGAGGACGAGCCGGACGTTATTGTAAAAAGAAAAATGTATGCAGTTGCCGGAGAAACAGGAGTAACAGACATTGCCGCATTGCATGAATATGAAAAAGGCAAGGAATTTATTTATCAAGGCTATAAAGATACAACTTGTGAGATAGAATTTGATGAATCCCCGCCTATGGAAATAGATCAAGAAGCCCTTGAAATCGCGCTGCAAATTTCTTTATTACTTAATGCAAAGCCTGTTGAAGTCAGCCAGGTAATGAGAAAAACAGTTATTGACGGAAGTAATACTTCAGGATTCCAAAGAACATTAATAATTGCAAAAAACGGCTTTGTAGAACTTGAAAATAAAAAAAAGATTTCTATTCCAGCCATTTGCCTTGAAGAAGACGCTGCAAGAGCAATAAAGCGCACTGAAAAAACAACAATTTTCAGATTAGACAGGCTTGGAATCCCTTTGGTTGAAATAGTCACAGGGCCTGAAATCTTTCTTCCAGAAGAGGCAAAAGAAGTCGCGTTGAAAATCGGCGAGATTTTGCGCGCCTGCAAAGTCAAGCGAGGGATTGGAACAATCAGGCAGGATGTTAACCTGAGCATCTCAGGCGGAGCGAGAACAGAAATCAAAGGCGTTCAAGAGCCAAATTTAATCCCAAAAACAATTGAGAATGAAATTCAAAGACAGCATGAATTAGTGAAACAAAAAAAGAAAGTTGAAGAAACAGTCAGAAGAGCAGAGCCTGATGGCAGCACAGTCTTTCTCAGACCATTGCCAGGAGCTGCAAGAATGTATCCTGAAACAGACGTTCCATTGGTTTACATAAGCAAAGAATTAATCAAAAAACTTCAGGCAAACCTGCCAAAATTAAAATCAGAAATAAAGCTCGAATTAATGTCAAAATACAAATTGAGCAATGAATTTGCATCAATAATTATTGATGAAAACAAAACAGAGCAATTTCAGGCTCTTGCAAAAGAATTTTCAAAAGCAAGCCCACTTTTAATCTACAAAATCCTGATTCTTTACCCAAAAGAGATTTCAAGCCATGAAAAAATTCCAATTGAGCATATTAATGAAAAGATGACAGGCGAAATAATCAAAAATTTGTTCAGGGCATTAACAAAAGATGAGATTTCAGAATCAAGCATTAAAGATTTAATGACTGATGTCTCAAAAGGCATTTCTCTTGAAAAAGCAATTCCTAAACATAAAACCTCTGCAATTTCAAGCAATGAAATTGAAAATGAAATTGATAAAATCCTGAAAGAAAAGCCAAATTTAAGCATTGGCGCATATATGGGCTTGGCAATGCAGAAATTCAAAGGAAAAGTTGAAGGAAAAGAGATAATAGAAATTCTGAAAAGAAAAATAAGATAATTATCTTCCAGCTTTCTTGAACTTGTCAAAATAAATTATTGTTGCAATGAGCATTAAAATTCCTGCGTCAAATCTACCAACCATCAATGCAAAAAAACTTATTATAAGTAAGAACCATACCCATAGTCTTTGCTCTTTCATTATTCTCATATAACTGAAAATAGCAAGAAGGCCCAAAAATGCATAAACGATGCCTGTTTGGATTAATTGCAGGCTTGTTGGAACTGAAAATTCAATGACTTTTCCAAATAAAGTTAAATTCTGCATTCCTTTCAGAGTTTCAATAACCCATCCATTCCAGAAAAACAAAAAGACAGCATTGAAAAATAAAATTATTTCAGAGATTAAAAGCAAAATAAATGCTGTTTTTGATTTTATTGCGGGCTGCCTAAATGCTTTTTCTCTCCTAATAATTTTTTTTCTTTTAGGCATTTTATTTTTTAAGGTTTAATTATGGATTTAATCTCTCAGTATCTCTCGGCAAGAATGTTGCTTCTCTGACATTCCCGAGATTTAGCAGAATCATCAACAAGCGAGTAGGGCTTAATCCAAAACCGCCATGAGGCGGGCAGCCATATTTAAAAAAGTTCAGATAATCATTGATAATTTTCAAATTTAATTTTTTTTCAGCAGCTTGCTTTTTTAATAGCTCATATCTGTGCTCTCTTTGGGCGCCGGTTGTAATTTCAAGTCCTTTCCATATCAAATCATAGCTCTTTGTCAAACCTGGATCTGTTTCTTTTTTCATATGATAAAACGGCCTGACTGAATAAGGATATTCTGTTATAAAAATAAAATCATGATTAAATTTTTTCTTTACTATTTCACATATTTTTTTCTCGCCCTCTGCATCTAAATCTCCTGCTTTTGAGTTATAGCCTTTTTCTTTCAATAATTTTAATGCTTCTTTCATTGTTATTCTTGGAAAAGGCAATTTGGGAACTTCAACATCCACATTAAAAACTTCTTTTATCTCTTTTCCATATTTTTCACTAATCTTGCTTAAAATAAAAGCAATCCATTCTTCTTCTGTCCTCATTACATCTTCATGTGAATTTACAAAAGAAATCTCCATATCAATCATAGTAAATTCAGTGTCATGTCTTGTGGTATGTGATGGATTTGCCCTGAAAACCGGGCCTATTTCAAATATTTTCTCAAATCCTGACGCCATTGCCATCTGTTTGTAAAATTGGGGGCTTTGAGCAAGATAAGCTACCTTTCCAAAATAATTCACGCTAAATAATTCTGCTCCAGATTCACTTGGAGCACCCATAAATTTTGGAGAATAAATCTGTATGAAATTGTTTTTTGCCCACCATTCGCGCATTGCCTCTTCCATATATGTCCAAATTTTGAAAATAAGCAGATTTTTCGGTTTTCTTAAGTCTAGCCATCTCCAATCTAATCTTTTGCTCAAATCAGTTTCTGAATTTCCTTTTTCAACAATAGGTATGGGAATGTTTAGATCAGCTTCTGACAAGACTTCTATTTTTTCAGGAAAAACCTCAAATCCTCCAGGAGCCTGCTTGCTTTCCTTTACAGTGCCTTCAATAGAAATTACAGATTCTCTGGGAATTTTTGACATTTTTTCCAAAACCTTTTCATCGGTTTTGCCCATTATGGCAGTAATCTGAATAATTCCAGTTACATCTCTAAGAAGCAAGAACTTAATTTTGCCAATATCCCTAACATCATGAATCCAACCCTTAAGCAAGACTTTCTCACCGGCTTTTTTTGTCTCTGAAACATATGTTCTTTCGCGGGCTTCTTTTTTTTCCTCTTTTCCTGACTTCATCTTTGCCATATTGATATAATTCAAGGCTAAATTTATAAATCTTCCTTCCTTCTCGGTGCTATGGAAAATTTCTTATGGCACCATGTTTCCAAAGAAGAAGCAGAACAGATTAAAAGAGAAGCCAAGAAGATAATGGATTCTTTTGCAAGAGCAATTGCTTCTGTAGAAAAAGAGATTTCTGAAATGCCTTTTGTTGAACGTAAGGAGCAAATAAGAGAGGAGTCAGAAAAAAAATCATTGCAGGATAAAAAGTTCCGCGATATAATGTTTGAAAATGCTCCTGAAAAAGAGCAAGATTACTTGAAAGCAGAGAGAGGAAAATGGAAATAAAGAAAAAAATCAAGCAATTTCTTGATGAAATTGAAAAAAACAACAAAAAAGGCAAGGCGATAAACGCAATTCTTGAAATAAACAAAAATGCAGAAAAGGAGTCTGGAAAAGGAAAGCTTTCAGGCAAAGTTATTGCAGTCAAGAGCAATATAAACGTGCGCGGCATGAAGACTTCCTGCGCTTCGCGAACTTTGGAAAATTACAAGGCAGGATATGATGCAACAGTAATAAAAAAAATCAAAGAAGAGGGGGGAATAATTATTGGAATGACAAATATGGATGAATTTGCATCAGGAAGCTCAGGAGAAACATCTTATTTCGGGCCTACAAAAAATCCTGCAGCAATAGCCTTAATTCCAGGTGGTTCTTCATCAGGAAGCGCAGCAGCAGTTGCTGCAGGCTTCTGTGACGTGAGTTTAGGAAGTGACACAGGCGGAAGCATAAGAAATCCAGCATCACATTGTGATATTATTGGAGTTAAACCGAGTTATGGCTTAGTTTCAAGATATGGATTGATTGATTTGTCAATGTCTTTAGATCAAATCGGGCCTTTTGCAAAAACAGTGCATGATGCAGCGCTTTTGCTTGAGGTAATAGCAGGGCATGATGAAAAAGATTCCACAACATTTAATGTAAAAATCCCAGAATACAGCAAACAAATAGAAAAAATACCAAAATCAATAAAAATAGGAATAAGCAAGGACTTTGAAGAATTGTGCCAAGATAAAAGAATAAATAAATTAATTGAAGAGGCAATTGAAAGATTATGCAAGGAATATGGGTGGCAGAAAAAGTCTGTAAGCTTGAAATATGTTGATTTAGCTGTTCAGACATATTATCCCTTATGTTATGTTGAATTTTTTTCTGCAACAAGGAAATTTGATGGCCGGCGCTTTGGAAAAAAGATAGAAGAAGTTTGCGGGCCGGAAGTTTTAAGAAGAATTCTGGGAGGAAGTGAAATTTCAAGGGCAGAATTCCATGGGCTTTACTACCGCAGAGCTTTGAAAGTTAAAGAATTGATTAAAAGAGATTTTGAAAAAGCATTCAAAGAATGCGATATTATAATTTGCCCAACTGTTCCAAAATTACCGCATAAAATCGGAAGCAAGATTTCTGCTGAAGAAATGTACAGCTATGATGCATTTACAATTCCTGCGAACCTGTCTGGAATTTGTGCTCTTTCAATTCCTTGTGGAAAAATTGATGATGTTCCAGTAGGGATGCAGATAATGGCTTCTGCTTTTCAAGAAACAAAAATGCTTCAAGTTGCAAGAGCTTTTGAAAAGCTCACTGAAAAATGAATATCAACGGCATTGAAATCGAATGGACAGGACATGCGGGATTTAGAATAAAGGCAGCAAACAAAATAATTTTCATTGATCCATATCAATTAAGTGAAAAAGCTGCTGTACCTGCAGATATTATATTAATAACTCATTCACATTATGACCATTGCAGCATTGCAGACCTGCAAAAAATAGTTGGTGATAAAACAACAATTCTCTCGCCGGTAGATTGTCAATCATCAATTGCCAAGATAAATAAAAAAATTGAAACAGTTCTAATGACTTCTGATGGTAGATACAGCTTAAATGGAATTGAAATTTCTGGAATTCCTGCTTACAATACAAATAAGCCAATGCATCCAAAATCAGAAGGATGGCTAGGCTATGTAATTCAGTTAGGTAATACAATCATTTACCATTCAGGAGACAGCGACAAGATTCCTGAAATGCAAAAATTATCTGGCTATGGCAAAAAAGAGAATACATTTATTGCACTGCTTCCAATTGGAGGAAAGTTTACAATGGATGTAGAAGAGGCTGTTGAGGCTGCTTCTGAGATTAAGGCAAGCATTGCAATTCCAATGCATTATGGCAGCATTATTGGAAGCCCAGGAGACGCAATAAAATTTACTGAGCTTTGCCGTGAAAAAGGAATCCGCGCAGAAATTCTTGAAAAAATTTAATGGATAAAAAATGAGCTTTCTGAATGAAAAAAAACAATTTCTTGCAAAGCCTGACAAATCATCTGCAGGCGAGACAGATAAAGCAATTTTACCTTTGATTAAGGCAATAAACTTGCTTGAAAATTATTATACAACAAGTTCCTGCGCTGGAAGGATAATCTTAATAAAAGAAAAAGGCAAGAAGCAAAAGGCTGCTTTTTTATTCAGAAGTCATGAAACTGTAAATTTCAATAAAATTAAAAATGCTCTTGAAAACACAGTCAAAAAAACGAATGAAACAATTTACTTCAAGCATGAACCTGCAATTTTGCATGTTTCATGCTCATCGATTGTAAAAGCACAAGAGCTTGTGAATGTTGCAAGAGAATGCGGTTGGAAAAAATCAGGAATCATTGCAAGCAAGAACAAGATGATTGTAGAGCTTGTTTCTGTTGAGCAGCTTGCAACTCCCGTTGCTATTAATAGCAAAATAATAATTACTGAAACTTATCTGAAGATTTTAGTCTCAGAAGCAAACAATAAACTTTTACTTACAAGAAAAAAAATTAAAAGGTTGGAAAACCTGATTAAGAACAAATAAAATGGCAGATAAAATAAAGTCAAAAATAGGAATTGAAATTCATGGCTATCTTATTACCAAAGAAAAGCTTTTTTGCAGGTGCGCGACTAATTACAAAGAAGCTGTTCCAAATACAAATATCTGCCCAATATGCACTGGACAGCCAGGAAGCAAGCCAATGCTTCCAAACTCCGAAGCCTTGAAAAAAATAACGGCAATTGCATTGATGCTTAAATGCAGAATTAATCTAAAAAAAATTGTATGGCAAAGGAAGCATTATGACTGGCCTGACTTGCCAAAAGGATATCAGGACACAATGTCTGGGGCTTATTCAGTTCCGGTAGGCGAAAACGGAGAATATCTTGGAATAAAGATTCGCGAAGTTCATCTTGAAGAAGACCCGGCTCAATGGAATCCAGATACAGGAAATATTGATTATAACCGTTCAGGATTGCCTTTGGTTGAGATTGTAACAGAGCCTGATTTTTCAGATTCAAAACAGGTTTCAAAATGGCTGAATAAACTTGTTCTTGCAATGAGCTACATAAATGCATTAAATAGCGATGCGGGAATAAAGGCAGACATAAACATCAGCATAAATATTGCAGGAAAACAGGGCGAGCGTGTTGAAATAAAAAATTTGAACAGCATTTCTGCAATTGAAAAAGCAATAAATTATGAAATTTTAAGACAGGCCGAATTGTTAGAAAAAAACGTCAGGGTGAGAATGGAAACAAGAGCTTTTGATGAGACAAAAAATGTAACAATCCTGATGCGAGAAAAAGAAATCGCAGAAGATTATAGATTCATTCCTGACCCAGATTTGCCAGTGATTCAGATTAAACAAGAAGAAATAGACAAAACTGAAAAAACCCTGCCAGAATTGCCACATCTTAAAATTGAAAGATTCATCAAAAGATATAAAATTGATGAAGATTCTGCAGCAGTTCTTTCAAGTAACTTGGAGCTTGCAAATTTCTTTGAAAAAATCACTTCTAAGATAAATGCTGAAACTGCCGCGAGATGGGTTACAATAGAGCTTCTTAGGATATTAAATTGGAATAAGAAAGAATTGAAACAAGTTGATATTAAACCAGAGCATTTTATTGAATTGCTTGAGATGGTAGAAAAGAAAAAAATTACAGAACTTGTTGCAAAACAAATTCTCAATGAGTTTATACCAAAATCATTCCCGCCAGCTGAAAAAATGAAAAAAGCTTCAATCATTGAAGGCAAAAAAGAAATAACTGGGATTTGCGAGAAAGTTCTGAAAGAAAATAAACAGGCTGTCGATGACTATAAATCAGGAAAACAAGAAGCTCTAAAATTCTTGATTGGAAGAGTCATTGAAAAAACCCAAAGAAGAGCAAACCCCAAGATTGTTTATGAGGTTTTGAAAGAAATGCTTAAAGGCTAAACTTGAAAAACTGATAAACTATCCCCAAAATAAATAATGCAATTAATAAAATAATTATCCACCAATTTATTGGGATTGAATATTCTGGCTTTCTTTGCCCGCGATGCTTTGCAGCTTTTGCCATTAGCATGATAATTATTCCATCAATTCCTCCCGTAATCGCGCCGACAAAACCGATAACTCCGATAAATGAACGTGCGCCTGCAAAAAAAGCAATTAATGGAATAATAAAAACCAAGAACCACGCTAATTTTTTAGGAATGTGATAGTCATAATGAAACATCCATTTCAGGGCAAGCCCCAAAATCAAAAAAGATGTTGCCATTGCGAGAACAGCAAAAATATTTCCAAGAATAAACATTTTTTCTCCAAGAACTTGTAAACTTAAAGTCGCGATTTCTGCGGTTTTTTGTCCTGTCAATCCAACTATAGCAAAAGCAAAAACTGCGTAAATGATTATTGGGATAACACTCCCCCAGATTATCGCCTTTTTCAGCTTATCCTTGTTTCTCTCAAGCTCTATGCGCATTTCAGGAATTGCGCCTGCTCCAAGAAATGCAAAAAGAACAACACCATAAGGCAAAAATATGTTTGCTGGATTAAAAGCAGCGTAATTCTGCAATTTTATATGTGGGAAGATAATCAAACAGAGAAAAATTACAATAAACATTTTAAAGAAAACAAGAACAAGTTCAGGCATTTTTATTGATTTTAAGTCAAAATAAATAAATATTGAGGCAATGATAAAAAAACCCAAGCTAAAATACAAAGCATTTCCGCTAAAAATTGCCGCAAGTGCCTGCCCTGTTCCAATCATGTAAGCAAGCAAAGCCCCAAGAGTTCCAAAAGTAAAACTCAGCATCAAAATGAGTTTTGCTTTCTTTCCCAAATATCTTTCAGCATATCCAACAAGTTGATGCGTTCCTTTTGTCCTTAATGAAATTTCCCCAACATATAGATTAAGAAGCAGAATTGCAAGCCCCAAGCCGATAATAGTTATCATACCATTTACAAAGCCTGCTTTTGCAACAACATAAGGTATTCCAAGAACTCCTGCTCCGATAACAGTTCCCACTAAAGTTGTCAATGCTTCAAAAAAAGGCAGAGTGTATTTTTTCATCACCATTTTTAAATGAAATTTCTGAAAGCAGTCATTGCAAGAGCTGCAATTATGCCTACTGTCAGATTATCATCAATTTCGCAGGAATAAAGTTCTGCTAAGGCTGCAAAAAGTGATGCTATTAACAGTAAATAGATATTAATATTTATAAAATATGTTAGAACCAAGCTCGATACTAAGCATGCCCAGAAAAAAGCAATGCTTCCTTCTAGGGTTTTTCCTGTTTCTTTAACGAGAACATGCTTTCCGAAAAGCCTGCCAAAAATTCCTGCTGCCAGGTCTCCAAAAAGCATTATCAAAATTGCTGCAATAGCAATGTTTTTCTCAAACAGTAGAATAATCAGAAAAGTGCTTATTAAAAACCAGGTTATTGCCGAGATTTTCATTTTTTCTTCATTTTTCTTGAAAAATATTCTCTGCCAAAATTTTGAAAGGATTGCTTTTGGGGCTGTCAATCTTACAATTTCAGGAATTAAAATAATGCAAAGAACAATTCCTGCAAACAACAGAGTCTGTGTCTTTGAAAAGAAGAAATAAAATATTAGAAAGATTATTGCTGCAAGTCTTAGTATTTTTCTCCAGAATTTTATCTCTATTTTTTTATGTTTAATCTCAGTAAGACGCAGCAAAGAGAGCCAAATAATTATTGAAATGACAATAATTAAAAAAATTCTAAGAATTGAGAAAGGACAATATTTTATTGTAAGCAATAGAAGCAAAGGCGCTGCTGAAAATCCAAGAATCGATAAATCCTTGAAGATAATGAAGATTAACAATTCAATAATGCAGACAACAATAAAAATAGGCCATACATTTGGAGCTGTTTTTATTGAAAGGAGCGTCATTAAAAATAAAAGCAATCCGCTGGTAGTTGCAGCGCCTTTTCCTCCTTTGAACTTTAGATAAAAAGGCCAATTATGGCCTACAATTGCAGAAAGCCCTGCGATATAGGCTGGAATTAAGAAGAGTATGTTTGTTTCAAAATGTTGAAGGCTTCCATAAAATGACCAATATACTATTAACATCGCAAAAACTCCTTTTCCAAGATCATAAAATAGAGTTACAATTCCTGGGAAAAAGCCAAGAGTCTTAAATGCATTCATTGCCCCCGCATTTTGAGTTCCTTTTTTCCTTATATCCACCCCCCTTAAAATTTCTCCTAGAATAAACGCGGGATTTATACTTCCAAGTAGATATCCGATTACTATTGCAAAGATAATTGACTGCATGTTCCTCTTTTTACATTGTTGAAACTCAATAACTTTTTAAATAACTTTGGATTTTTCTTTCACAAGGGCCTATGGTGTAACGGATAGCACAACCGGCTTCGGACCGGTTAATGGGGGTTCGAATCCTCCTAGGCCCATAGATGCAGAGGATTCGAAGAGGGGGTTCGAATCACAAGAAAATTCATAGAATTTTCAGGTTCCCGAAAATCAGAAGGTTTTCAAGGACTCCTAGGCCCATAGATGCAGAGGATTATTCAAAAAGAAAAAGTTAGCAGTGCTTTTAGCCACACCAATATCTTGTCAAAAAAGCCAATATCCTGAATTTCAAATTCTGCAAAATCTTTTACAGAATATTCCTGGCCATTTTTGTCTTTAAAACTTATTTTGATTTCAAGACTTTTATTACCATAGCCAAGTTTTAAGGATGAAAAAGGAACCTGGACTTTATTTAAACCCTGCAAAAATTTAACTGAAGCATTACCTTTATTTTTAATTGTGACTATTGCATCAATAATCTGAGAAGATTCTACAGTCAAATTAACATATGTATCTTCACCATATCTAATCTTAGCGGGGTTTTCAAGAGATTTTATCTGCAAAACAGGAATTGAACTTATTTTTACAGAAATTAAAGAAAAGGCAGTAACATCCCCATTTAGTTTTTTAGCAATAATATTGAAAGAGCCATTTTCATTTGCCGCGCTTGTTAAAAAAGAAAGCTGTTTTATCTGAGAATTTGCTGATTTGCAGTCCTCTTTCAAGCAAATTTTTAATTCATCATTTGTGTTGATACTACATAGAATAGAGATATTCTCATTAGAATAATATATCTGTTTATCAGCAATACATGAAATAACCTGAGAAGCTATTTCTTCTTCACTTTTTCCTTTTAGCATTTCCTGTGCCTGAGCCAAAGATAATGATGAATAATCGCTTGAAATTATAATCTTGCTTGTTACATTATCCCCAAAAATTGTTTTAATGCCAATCAGGCTTTCACAGCCATTAAATCTGCATTGAGGCATTGTTGAAACATCTGGGATATTTATGATGAAAGTGGCTTTTTCTTCAGAAAATGGTTTTAAAAAAACATTTTCAGAAGTTCTTCCATATACTCCCGGGGCAATTCCTAGAACAACGGGAATAGAAAGATAATAAGGCTGCAAATTTCTGATATTGACCTCAAGAGGAAGATAAGAATTAAATCCAGTTTTATTTACTGGCAAAATAATAGAAATTTCTGTTAAGGATTGTAATTTTTGTCCATAAGTAAGGATAGAAGTATCTACTATTGGTGTTGATGTTGAAATTGCTCCGCCAATATATGAATAAGAGATAGCTGTCGAAGCGGATTTTGCATCTACATAATTATCGTAAACTATGTGCGTAGCATCAACCCAGCCATATTGCTCAAATGTCGCATCATAAGGCAACCAGTTACCATTTACATAAACTTCAGCCCAGGCATGTTCTTCAAAACTGTCATTAATATTGGAAAAAGCGACTCCTGAAACATATCGTGCTGGAATGTCTAATGCTCGGCATAATGCAATAAACAAATTTGTATATTCATCACAAACACCTCGTTTATTCTGCAAAACCCAACTTGCAGGTTTTATTTCTGAAAAATAAGAATAATCATATTCTGTATTTTCAGACACATATCTCGCTACACTATGCACAATTTCAAGCAAATCATCAGTATCGGAAGATGCAAGAATTTCCTGGGCTTTTAATTTTATATATTGATTATCTGAATCTGCAAAAGTTGAGGGTTCTATATAAACTTCAATGTCAGAAGGAACGTTTTCAGGATATTTTATTTTAGAATAAATTTGCTGCAATGAAAAATTCTTCAAAATAATGCCATCTACATCAATTAAAAGATTTCCTTTTGCTTGAGTTTCCCATTTAAAACTAAGATTATTATTTTTATCAATTTCTGAAACAGGAATTGATGTCATGTTCAAATAAACAATCTGGCTATGTTGAGAATCATTTCTTGGATACAAATTCAAAATTGCTGTAAGTCTATCAGCCTGAGATGAAATTTGATTTTGCAATGACCAATTCAGAGTTAAAAGATTATATGAAAAAAAATCTTCTTTTTGAACAGCAGAAGCTGTGATTTGAAAATTTAAAATTAAAAAAAAGGAGGATAAAAGAATGAAAAAAAAGAACTTATTCATTTTAAATTTACTCAAGCTTTGAAATACGCTCTCTTATTCGCTCAATCTCTGATTCAAACTTGTTCTTCGCGGGAGGTTTTGCTACTGCGGGAGTTTCAATTGGTTCTTCTATGACATTCCTGAAAAACTCGGGTTTTGATTTTTTAAAAAAAGCTTTTTTGTTCTTAGGATGTTTTTGTTTTTTATGTGTTTTCTTGCCATGCCGCCTCTGCAATTTAAGAAGCAATTCCTGGGATTTTTTATGGGCTTTAAGAATTTTTTTATGCAATTGGTTTAATTTATGGCGATGTTTAATCAATTCATCCGGTTTTGCTTGCGCAGGGATTATTACTTCTGGGAATTGCACTTTAGAGATTGGCCTTTCAAGCATTGCGATGGGTTTTATATGAGCTGTTTCAATTTGCTGTCTTTTTTTTGCCAGCTCGCGCTCCTTTTGTTTTTTGAACTCCTCAATTTGAAGATTTTTTAAAATTACTTTTGGAATTGAAGGCAGTTCGAGCTCATGATTTTTAATTTTGTTTTTTTCTTTAGGCAGTTCTTTTTTAAAATAAATTTTTTGAGGTTTAAGCAGCTTCAGCTTTTTTTGTGGTTTTTTGATTTTTTTAATAGAAATCTTTCTTTCAATCACAATATCCTCTAGTCCTTTTTCACCATCCATTTTTAAATTATCTTTTAAATCCTCTTTTTTCAAAAATAATATTTTCTAGTCCTTTTTCACTTATTTTTTTTTTTTAAAATTTTTGCCTTAGGCAAGAATTTCCATAATCCCGCTATATAGACTATTAAAACAGATATCGCTAAAATTGCAAAAATAAGATATGCTGTCATCTTAATTCCTGCTTTTGGCATTTCAATACTTGGCAGACCAACAGAAGGCAAAACTTTCATTGATAGATCTGCAGTTAATTTTTTATAATCAATATCAATTTGAGCAACCTCTTGGCCGGTTTTGGCATCTGAAATAGTATAAATTCTCCCACCGCTTGTTGTTCTGCTTGTAACATAAATCTCTCTTACCTCATCTGACAAGGGAGCAATAAATGGCTCTGGTGTTGGAATTTGTTCTTCAATAAACTCTTTTACATCAGCACAAGCCGCAGTTTCAATTTTAGTTGCTTTAGAGCATTTTTCTTCGCAGGTTCTTGTCTTAGTTCCTGCTATGCCGTCAACACATTCACTCCAAGCCCCGCAAATCCATTCTGGAACACATTCTTCAGGAACGCAAACACCATTAATGCATTTTTTTCCTGTTTCGCAAGAAGTTGTTCTCCATATACTACAACCCTCACTGCCTAAAACACATTCATTGATATTATTAGCTGAACAGGTTTTTGTTCCAAGAACACACGCATCAACGCATTTTGCAACACAAGCATCATTTTCACATTTTTCATTTGTTCCACAGGCAATAATTTCTCCTAACTCAAGACAGCCATCAGCATCAACATCTTTG
>PEVX01000015.1:652-6407 GCA_002780285.1 Candidatus Pacearchaeota archaeon CG06_land_8_20_14_3_00_35_12 | reverse complement strand
ACACCGTCACTTAACAAAGCTAAATCGCTATCATCAAGTGTTTGTGTAAAGGCAGCACTAATGTTTAGTTGTGTGCCTGTACCCTCTAATGCTACGGCATCGCCTGCTGTTGAGACAGTTGTGGTTGTGCCTGGAGTTGCGTAAGTTATCAAGTCGTTTGCGACTTGAACTGCTGCAACTAGGTCAGAACCAGCAGCACTGCCACCAATAACTATGCTTGCTCCACTTGTTGAGAATGGTGCAGGATAGCTTGCAGCTGCGACTGTTGCTCCGAGCATTACTGCGGTTGCTACGAAAGGTGCAATTTTCTTAAAATTAAATTTCATTTTATTTTATTTTTATCCTCCTTTTAGTCTGTATGCATTGGCCAAAGCAAACCTTGCGGTCCGCATCTCGTTTCCTTTCTTTTAAACGAGATAGCCAGTGCGTTGCCTAGATTGCTAAAAGGAATTGCAATCCAGCAAGCTACTGACATCTAAGTCAGTAATATTATTTTATATTGAAAAGGGTTTAAAAAGCTTTCTAAAATGGCTTCCAAAGGTTCGTTTTATTCAAGAATAAGCTGAAAAGCTTGATTTTTCCTTTTAAATACTATGTTGTTACTTAGGCGTTAATTCATTTAAGCTTTTTTACAGGCCTTGTTAGGATATAGGTTATTAATTGACATATATTCTTTTTTAATATATATAATTAAAAAACATAATATTTAAATATATCCTTCTGTTTTCTATATTGAAATTTATCGCGTCGATAAAATTTGATGAAAATGGCTAAGCAGAAAGAGGCTAAGAAAGAAAAGCCCAAAGAAAGGCTGAAAGTACTTAATATTGATATCTCAGGCAGAGAAGGCTTGCTTCCATCTTTTCTAAAGACCGCCGGTCATTTTGGCCAAGAGCTGGGAAAACAGGTTGGAAGAATAAAAATTCCAATGGTCCATCAGGAAACTCATCCAGAGCTTAAAGTCCCGGAACTTGGGCATGAAGAACCTGAAAAGCCAGCTTTTGCTGTTCAGTTTCATGGAAATCCCCAGGTTGTTTGGCTCAGGCAGCTCTGTTCTCCTGAAAAAATTAGGCTGATTCAGGCAATAAGGCATGAAAAGCCAGTCTCTATTTATGACCTTGCCAAGAAACTTGGCAGGCAGTTCAAGTCAGTCAGGCAGGACTTGGAGATTCTAAGGCGTTTTGGCATAGTTAGTTTTGTAAAAGAAGCGCCAAAAGGCAAGATTGGCGAAAGTAAAAGACACAGGCTTAAGCCTGTTTTGATTGCAGACAAACTTCAGGTAAACATACAGATTTAGAGCAAGGTTTATGCTGTCTGATTATAATAAAGCCTTAGTTCAACATTTATGTCAGGCATTGCAATAATATAGCTTGCTCCAATCATGCTTCCATTAAGGCTGCCTTTGCTCAGGTTCAGTATTGTCTGATTTGCCGCGATATCCAAAGCAGTAAACTTCCATCCATGAATCGCTTTTTCTTTAGAAACCTGCCCAATGCTTGCATTCATTATTGCAGGAACAGTTGAGTTAAGGAAGATGCAGGCATTCTGCTGCCCGCAGGATTTCCCGCTGTTGCAGTCTCTTATCACATCTTTTATGTCTTTGTTTGAACAGTCGCTTGCAGTATATCCTAAAATGCTTGACAAAAGCTGTGTTGCTTCAACACTTTTTAACTCAGTAACTTGCTGTTTTGGTCTTACGAAGAAAATCATCGCTCCAATCAAAATAACAGCAATCAAGAGGATTATTACTATGAATCCGGTCATTTCTTCCTGAGCTTTTCTTGTTCGCAAAAACCCTTGGTTTTTGGGATCCTGAAAATCCTCTGATTTTCTTGATTTTATCATTTTAGTCTTTATTCTTCTGCTTTTATAGCTTCTTCGATATCTTCAGCTTTAACTGATTTTCTTCCTGAATACTGAGCATTTTTGACAGCCTTTCTAGCAATTATTAATGCATAATCTTCTGTTAATGCTTTGAGCTTTTTAACAGCATTTTCGCTTATTCTTAAAGCGCCTGCCTTTTTCATGATTTTTTTGATTGAACTGTCTGAAAACATGCTAGGAAAATATGATTTTCCGGCATGCTGAAAATCTTTAATTTTCATCATTTTAATGAATTAATGCCTCTTTTCTTTTAAATGGAATCGCCCATTTTTTCAGTATAATTAACATTTCACTATCATTCTGTATAGGAATAATAAAACAGCTGTCTGTTATCCACTCTCCATTCATTTTTTTAACCATTCCCTCAGCTTTTCTTCCTTTTAGCAGATAAACAAATTTGACTTTTTCTGAAGGCTTTAATTTTGATAAGTCATATGAATAAAGAACATAGGCAAAAAATCCAAAATTTTGGGCAAAGGGCTTTCCACTAAGAATGCTTATTCCTTCTACAAGCAGGGTTTTTATTAAAGAATGCGGTTTTCTAAAAAAATTATCCACATTAAGAAAGCTTATATGGACATTAAAATCTTTTAACTTGTCTTCTATTTCTTTTAGTGTTTTTTCCAAGATTTTCTTTCTAAATATAACACAGATGTCTATATCTTTAGGGAATTCTTTTCCTTTAACTGCAGAACCAAATAAAAAAATATCTGCAATTTCTGCCAAATCAATTCCTTTAAGTTTTTCTTTCAAATATTTGTTTAATTCTTTCGACATTTTCTTTAAATGACAAGGCGTCCTTTTTGCCAAGTCTTAAGTTATATGTTTTGGTGTATTCCTTGAAAAGCGGGCTTAAAATTTCATAAACTTCATAAAAAGAAGTTTTCAAAAAGAGAAATCTTTCAGCATGATTCTTAGGCAGAACTCTTTTTAATTCATAAATTTTTAAATCACAAAGTGCAGCAATAGCTTTAAAATAAGAATTGATTGCACTGTTATATTTTTCTTCAGCAAAATCCCTTTCCGCACTTTCCAGGAATTCCTTAATGTTGGCTTTTAAATCGTCTTCAATTGCCATGTTAATGTATTAACAAATAACTGATATTTAAAGCTTTTGGTTAATGAATTATCTTTTGCCTCTCGCCTTGTATTGTTAAATTTTGACTTTTGAGCTTGGTCTTTTGTCAATTTTTTATTTCTTTTTTATAATGCCTGTGTTGATACTAAAATTTTTGCAACATGGCAGGAATATCCTTGTTTTTCCTGCCTACATAAATTTGCAAAACTTGAAATCGTTACGTTTGCTTTTCCAGTGTCAAAAATAGTGTATGTTGAGCAAGTTCTTTGTTCTGCATTCCCCAAATTGCATTCTCCTGTTCCAGAAGGATAAATCCTCTGAACCTGAATTTTGCTTAATCCCTGCCATCTGTAATTTGATGCTTTCTGCTTGAATCCAAGAAGCTTGTCTTCATCAATACAGATTGCACTTTCAGTAGGCTTTGAAAATTCAGAATATGTTTCTGAGCATGATAGTTCAGGCATTCCAGAAATAATTGCAAGCTGTGAAATTGCCTTTTGCTCCTGCAGCTCTGAAGCGCTTTGCCTTAAACCAGAGCTCGTAAGCCTTGCATAAAGCATGAAAAGCATCGCTGCAAGAACCATGACTGCAAGTAATACGAAAGCAGTTTCCTGAATTTCCATCTGCGCTCTTTTGTTTCGTTTTATCATTTTTCTAAAATATTTTGCAGTCAACATTGCTGTTTGCAGCAAGCAGATTTTTTGAAGATATGAACAATGGCGCGAGAGGCTGGTTGTTCAGCATGCTGTCCGAGTTAGTTTTAAAATTATTTAATTCTGAGACAGTACTTCCTAAGATGCATCCTCTTGAGCTCAATGAACTTGCTTTTGAGCTGTAAATAGCCACTAATGTAGTAATTTTTTTGTTCAATCTCTGAAGATTGCATTTGTAGATATTTGAATCAGAGAATATTGATGCATACATCAATGATTTTGTTATATATTCAAGCCTTGCGCCGTTGTTTGTCGTGTATCCGAAATCATATTTTGATTCTGAAAAACCAGGAGCTGAATTTTGCCCGTAGACAGAAATGTCGCATCCTGACTTTTCAAAGCAGACACTGACTGAATTGTCATCGCATGCATAAGTAGAATTTTCAAAAACTATTGATGTTATGTTCAAATCATCAATCTCATCTTTTATTTCCTGAGGCGCGCTAACAAAGCAGTATTGCTTGTCAATAATATAAACAGAATTTGCAATATGAAAAGGAAGGTCTATCGGCTTTGCAAACACATAGAACTCTTTTGTTTCAATTTTTGCGGCTGAAAAGATGTACTTGTTGTAAATGCTGTATTTTCCTACTTCTGTTGCTTTTCCTTTTGCTGTTTTTTTGACAGCAACATCAAGCTTTATCAAATCATTCGCGCTGTCGCAGGAAAAATTCATGAGAGTTATTGCAGGCATTTTCATTTCTTTAGATGCTGCTTCTGAAATTCCGCTGAATGAAAAAGGGTCAAGCAAAACAGAAATCTGCTGGCTTACAGTCATTGCTGTCTGCTGTCCGGTTGTTCCTGTAATAATTCCTGCAAAATACAATGCCAGAAAAAGAATCACAGCTCCAATGATGATGCTTAGGAGCCATTTGAATCCTGCGAACTGGGCTTTTTTGTTCTTTTTTTTGAACATTTTAAATTATTTTTAAAATTTCTTTAATTTTATCTCTTTTTTCAGCATTTAGATAATACTTAAAACCATATTTTTTTCTTTTTTTACAAACTATGCCCTGCTTAATAAGAGCGTTTGCAATAATAAGAACTTTTCCTTTTTCTTCAGGAGGAAAACCATCTTTTAAGTGAACTTCATATAAAGAGCCTTCGCCCCAGCATCCGGCTGAATAAAGCTTTCTTAAAAGGGCTTTAGAAATAATAATATAATCACTTCTTTTTATCTTCATGCAAATATATTCTAGAGAATATATAAATATTTAACTGTCCCTTAAGGGACATTTTCAAAAACTTTATAAAGCCTAATTTTTTAGATATTTCATGGAAAAACAAAAAAGCTTATTTTTACAGGCATATGGAGACAGCCCAAAATTAAGAGTAATGGATTTTCTCATTACTTTTCAGGATTATGATTATAGCATGAAAGAAATAGCAAAAAATTCTGGGATCGGCTATACAACTTTGAAAGAATTTTGGCCTGATTTAGTCAGAAGGAAAATCGTCAAGCAAACAAGAGCTGTTGGAAAAGCAAAAATGTTTAAGTTGAATTTGGAGAATCCTGAAGTCCAGCTTTTTATAAAACTATACTGGACAGTCATTGAAAATCAGACTGACAAACTGTTGAAGCCGATAGAAACAGTTCTTAAAACAAAATAATCTTCTAAAAATTTAAGGAACAATTCTCAAAAGAGCTTCATTGGAATTTTTCTGAAGGCGAATTGAGATTTTTCCAGTATTTGCAATGCAGTACGGCCTTGGAAGCTTGGAAAAATCAATATGCTCTATCTTGTAATTTGGAATATTCACTGCATTAGTGGGCCATAAAAACATAGTATATCCTTGGTATTTTGTCAGGTCATGCCACACATTTGAAAATTCAGTCGTGGTATTCGGAAGGCTTACATTTGCAAAGCACACATATTTTACCTGGCTTGCCAAAGACTCTGAAAAAGTATAATCTACAATGTCTTTCTGCCATAATTCATTTACCTTGTTTCTGAAATCATTTACAAACAAAGCAGCCTGAGATTGCTTTTGCCAGTCAACAACGTATTTAATTGCAAAAACTCCTACAACAATAAAAATAGCTATTAGGATTAAAGTAAAAATCATCTGAAAAGGCAAG
>PEVX01000015.1:0-603 GCA_002780285.1 Candidatus Pacearchaeota archaeon CG06_land_8_20_14_3_00_35_12 | reverse complement strand
ATTATGACAATCTAAGCAGAAATTATTTTAAATATCTTTCTGGAAAACAATATATGGAAAGTTTGTTTTATTGTTTCAATAACTCTTCTGGAGAATATGGAAAAAGCATTCCTTGGATAACAATGCTTCCTGTTTTTCCTGTAAAGTCCTGAACTTCTTTTGTTGACATTCCTATTTGTATGCCCCCATAAACATGTATGCTTTCTTTGTTTGCAAGATTTAAAACAGCCCGAACACACTCTGCTTTAGCAAGATTTGTGGAAACTCTTATATTCCCTCTGGGCTGCCCTTTCGCGATAACTAAAATTTGTTTTTCACCATCTCTTTCAAGAACTTTTACATCAACAACATTTGGATTTCCTTTGATTCTTTCCCTGAGCTCAGAAGGAATATCGCTGACTTTATAGTGGCGGCGCGAAACCTCTGAAATCATTGTTTCTTTGAATTTTGTTTCTTCTTTTGAGACATCCCATTTATAGACATTTAAATTCTGAACTTTTGAAGTGCTTTTTACTGGCTTTGTTTCTGGCAGCTTTTCTGTTTCATCTCTGTATTCTGTTATTTCCTTATTGCCAACAGACATTTTTGCGTTGTTATCCTCAT
>PEVX01000023.1 GCA_002780285.1 Candidatus Pacearchaeota archaeon CG06_land_8_20_14_3_00_35_12 | reverse complement strand
GAAAAAAAATTAATTTTTGATTATCTTACAAATCATCAGAAAGAGGTTGTTGCTCCAAAATTAGGCTATCACAACCGCAATAAATTTTCAGCAGCATATTCCCAAAAATATTCCCCTGTTTTTATCAGACTATAGGAAGCTCAAGAACATATTTTGCCTTTGCGCTAACGTAGGAAATGAATGGAAGCATTTTTTTGGCTTTGATGACTTTCTTGTTTTTGTTCAGCCAAAGAACGATTAAGGGCTGAAAGCAGAAAAGCATGTGGATATCTACATTCTGTTCTTTTTTGTAGATAAATAGTAAAGGTGTTTTGCTGAAAGAAAACATTTTGCCCATTATTCTGCTAAGAAGGGATTTGCATGGCTTTGCATGGACTGTATGCCTCTTTTTTTTGTAGGTGAAGGAGAAGTTCATTTTTTGTTGGAGTTGGTATTTTGTTTGAATTGTTATGTTTTTATTTCCGCCTCCACTGAAAAAGAGGCGTGATTTGTGCCTTCGCGAAAATCAGTCAGATTTTCGGGGATATAGGAAATCTTTGATTTCCTCTATCTCAAAGGCAATATGGATTTACTGATACTATTTTTCCTCGGGCTTTTCACTTTCTGAAAGCTCTTCTTGGATTGAAGCAGGCTCTAAGCCTGAATCATATTCGGGCTTTTTGCCTTCCATTGAGATGTAAATCTCATCAAAATGCTTTTCCTGCTCAAGATAAACTTTTGCCTGATGGTCCAGATGAAGCAAAGGAACGAAAGTTGCGATGCGCTCGCCCCGCTCCGTGCCTGCGAGCGCTGTGAAAGGCATTCTGCCCTTGTTTCCTCCGAGATTTTTGAAGAACACCATAATTTTTTCGTAAATAAGCTTGATTCTCTCGCCGATATTTATTTTGACTCTTGGCATGACAAATGCAAGTTCCCTCGAGACTTGCTTGTTCTGAAGCTCCTTGCGGATTCTTCTGTCTTCTGTCTTGATTGCAGTGTTCAATGCAGCCAAAAGTTCTTGCAAAGTGACTTTTCTCTGCCTCTGCATCGGCGTTCTTGGAAGAATCAATGGAAGCTCGTCCTCATTGATTTCAATTCTCTCTGGCGAGTAAGGAGACTGCTCTTTTTTTCCGAACAAGATATCATCCAAACCCTTTAGAT
Organism: Candidatus Pacearchaeota archaeon CG06_land_8_20_14_3_00_35_12; assembly: GCA_002780285.1. Classification (GTDB taxonomy): domain Archaea; phylum Nanobdellota; class Nanobdellia; order Pacearchaeales; family PEVX01; genus PEVX01. The sequence goes on along the minus strand of PEVX01000023.1, from coordinate 19,284 downwards.
AATCATTCAGAAGAATGTCTGATTTTATTTTAAGCATTATAGATGCCGCGAGAAGGACTTTTGATGAGATGAAAAAATTTGCCTCTTCGAGCGCTTTTATTTTTTCAAGATATTTCTGAGAAAGAATTGCGAGGTCAATGTCCCAGGGGTCTAATTGCTCTGAGCCGATTAAATCATAAATCAAATCCTGCCAGCTCATGTCGTTGCCTGTGAGCAGATCATAGAATTGCTCCTGCCCTATTTTGTTTGGATTTGTCGCTTTTTCACTAGGATGAATGGGCTCATCAGGCGGAGAATTTTCATTTATTCCAAGAATATCGCTGAATTCCTCATTTTTCTCTGCCATTTTCTTTCTTATATGCTTAATTGCAGGAATATTTAAATATATTCGGGATTGCTTGAAATCTTGGAACAAAGCTGAACAATGGAATTTTACAGCACAAACAACAAGTCAGAAAAGGTGAATTTTGAGATAGCACTGCTTAATGGCATGGCTTCCAAATATGGGCTGTATATGATGGCAAAAGAGGATATTCCAAAATTTTCTTTGGCAGAAATTGAATCAATGAAGAAAATGTCCTATGCAGAAATTGCATTCAAGGTTCTAAATCCATATATTCCTGAAATTCCGGCAAAGGATTTGGAATGTCTGCTTAATGACGCTTACACAGAGGAAATAACTCCTAAAATTGAAAAAGTTGTTGGAAATACAAACATAATGTGGCTTACACAAGGACAGACTTATTCTTTCAAAGATTATGCCGCAAGATTTTTTGGCAGAAGTTTGAATTACATTATCGGCAAGCAGGGATTGAAAAGAACAGTGATTGTTGCAACAAGCGGGGACACAGGCGGGGCTGTTGCTGATGCTCTGCATGGATTGGAAGCAATAGATGTTCTTGTATTTTATCCAAAAGGCCCAATAAGCGAGGGGCAAAGAAGGCAGATGACAACACTTGGAAAAAATGTTTATGCTTTTGAGGTGAACGGAGATTTTGATGTCTGCCAGGCGCTCGCAACAAATATTCTCGGAGACAAAATGCTCGCGCTTTCTGTTTTTGATGATTCAGATAGATTCACTTCTGCAAATTCAATAAGCATAGGAAGATTATTGCCTCAGGCAGTCTATCCTTTTTATGCATTCTCAAGAACTTCAAAAAATTTAAACAGAATGATGGCAAGCATTCCATCTGGAAATTTCGGAGACATGATGGGGACTGTGATTGCAAAACAAATGGGCCTTCCTGTCTCGCAGATAATCTGCAGTGTCAATGAAAATGATGAATTTCCTAAGTTTTTGGTGACAGGAGAATACAAAGTCAATTCGACTGAACAATGCCCTTCATCTGCGATGGATGTTTCAAATCCAAGCAATTTGAAAAGATTATTTGATTTTTACAATGGTCATATTTATGACGAGCGCAGCAGAACAGGAAAAATAACGAGAGAAGGAATTATAGACAAGATGCCTGACATGAATGCATTGAGAAAAGACATTTACTCAGTAAGCATAGACAATAAATCAACTTATGAAGCAATAAAGAAAGTTTATGATAAGTATCAGATTATTCTTGACCCTCACGGCGCTGTTGCCTGGGAAGCATTGAAAATAGCGAAGTTTCCTTTTGAAAATGAACATCAGAATCTTTCTGTTATTTATGAAACAGCAGACCCTGGAAAGTTTCCAAAAGACATTGAGAAAGCAATAGGTATTGTTCCTGAACTGCCTGCAGGCATGAAAAAGCAGGCAGAAATGCCTGAAAGGATTTATTCAATAGAAAGCGAGCCAGAGCATACCCCTCAGGGGCTAAGGCTCAGCGACAAGCAGATTGACGAGGTCAGGTCCAAGATTGTGCAGATGTTTGCCCGAAACAAAGAGTAGTTGTCACTTTATAATTACTACATACCGAAAGATTTAAATAGTTCTGAGAAGTATCTTTTTTATCACCTCTTTTTACCCGGAGGAGGCTGGCCAACAAGTCTCTTTGAAATTTTGTTGGAGAGCCTCTTCAAGGGTTTATCGTGTTAGGACGCAAGTCTGGCATGAGAAAAAGAGTTCATAATTACGAAGATATCGCCATATCCTATTTAGTTTATGGCCTTCGTTTCATTTTTATTAATCAATAAATTTAAAAATATCAAAAATATCAGATTTAATTCTTTTTTCTAAAGAATTCTCGAAAATGGAAAACTCAGCTGAAGTGCAACCGGAATACCGAAGAACAAGGATTGTCCTAAAGATATCCTCACTTCATGCCGGGCCTTCTGCTGCATTGGTTGAGCTTGCGCTAAAATACTCCTCACTAGGTTGCAACCTTTATGTGCATAAAAAAGGAATGGACGGGACAAAATATCCTGACAAGTTCACCATGATGCACAATAACAAAAAATATCTTACCATGACATCAATAATATATGCGATGGGCCTTGCTGCGCAAAAAGGCGATATGCTTGAATTTATTGCGACTGGGGATCTTGCAAAAACAGCCCTTCGGGAAATACATGACCTTTCACAGACTTTTAAAGAAGAGCGGCCAGAAAACTTTTTAGATGCTTAGTTTCAAAAGGTTTAAAAGTGAATGTTCTCACGAATAAAAGACAGGGACTAAATAAAAATGAAATTCTTGGGCGAAGTTTTAAAGAAAACATTGTTTCATTACGATAACGAAAGCGAGATGTTTTCCAGCATCAAAGGAGCTCTTTCTGAAATGTATGGAAATAATGTCGATGAAGTAAGTTTTGGCGTCAATAGAGAAGTGCGCAGTTGGATTTATTATAAATCAGGAGGGGCCAGAAAGCCTGTTGATTTCCTGGAGGCAAGAAGATGCAGTGCAGGATGCACTTTAGAAGTTAATCTTGAGATTAGAAATGCTTTTTTTGACCAGAAAGACAGCCAATGTATAGTTTTGGGGTCAGCGGGCAGCTGAGAAAGTATATGCCCTTATTTGCGAATCAATTCATAAATCAATTTAAAAATTTGAAAATAGAACATTATGGAATTTATACCAAAGGAATTTCAAAACCTCCATTTTATACTAAACTGCGTTATGTTTCAAAAGAATTGGAAAGCCCGGTTTCAATAATAATCTATAGCGATAAGGTATTTATTAATATCTGGGAACCAAATTTAATTGCAATTATTATAAAAAATAAAATTGTTGCAAATAAATATAAAAAATATTTTGATCTTGTCTGGAAAATTGCCAAGCCTTAAATTTTTTCTTTTTCCTTCTTTTGCTCCTCGCGGATTTGAGCTTTTACTTCTGGCATTTTTTCTGTGGCATAGCTGAGGGAAAATGGTTTCATGTTTTTGTGCAGCAGCAGGAATTGCCTGACTTCTAGGCGGTTTCGCTTGCCTGCTTCTCGAAGCATCCAGCCTGCGCCTTTCTGAACATAAATATCTTCATCATAGATTAAAGCTTCTGCGAGCAAGAATGTGAGCTGCAGCTTGTCTTTCTTGATTAAAGGATATGTTGAGACAATAGATGTTCTTCTGAACCATGGATTTTTTGATGCAGAGAGTTTTAAAATTTCATTATTGAGATTTGGATTATTGAGAAGCATTATTCCAATGATATGAGAAGAAAGCTCATCAACATGGTCCCAGGTTTTTGCTTTGTCAAGCCTCTGCATTAAGAATTGCCATGTTTCCCCATCATAGAATTTTTTGTAATTTTCTAAGATAAATAATGCCAAGGACATTTCCTCATGATTTCCAGAATTCCAAAGCGCATCGAAAAGGCCGTAGGCAGCATAAATTCCAGGCTGTTTGTATTCTTTTGCGATTTTTCTCAATTCTGGAACAGGAATTCCATAGAACGAGTATGGAGACTTCAGATATTTCTTTGAATGCTGAGCCCTGCGAACTTTTCCAAGCTTGCCAAGTTTCTCTCGGATTTCTGATAAAGACAATTGCTCCATTTTATTTGTTTTTTGTTAGTAATGGTTAATCTTTTGCCTATTGTGATTACTAACTTTTTACTTCTCCCTTGTTTTGAATTATTCGTTCTTCAACTATTCTTGAGATTGACTTTCCTGTCTTGTCTCTTAAAAGCCTGAGCTTATTGATTGCTGCTGTTGAGAGAGTCACATCTATCCTTTTCCTCTGAAAAGGCAGTTCTCTTGTTTTATCATATTCTTCAAGAGCTGCAAATATATATTTGTATTTTTTCAAGATTTTTTTATCGAATCGCATTTTTCATTCTCCTCTCGATGTTTCTTATCTCTATTATATTTTGTTTTGCAATAGCAATAATATGATGCAATAAAAGCTCGTTATTAACTTGCTTTTCATTCTCTTCTGCAAATGCCAGAGCAGCAAATGCTGCTGTTCTCTTGTTTCCGTCTGAAAATGGATGGTCAACAAGTATTGCTCTCATCAAATAAGCGAGCTTCTTGTAATCCCCAAGCTTTTTCTTATTTTGCATGTCAAATGCAAAGTCGAGGCTCGAGTCGCTTCTTAAGTTTCCGCCAAAGCCTTTATTTATCCTAAGCAAATCTTCCTTACCAATTTTCATACACATGAAAGTGGGTTACTTATTTATAAATCTTTCGGTAGGCTTTTCAGCCGAATAATCTTTTTATTCACCCATTATCATTTTATAAATTTCTCTGTGCTTCATGCCGTCTTTGTAAATCTCTCTATATTTTTTATCATAGCCTCTCTCAAACCATAATTTTGTGGCATTATCCCAGCCAATGTCTTTCCCCTGCCTGCCGCTTTCATCATATTTCAGAATTTCTATGCATTTGAGCTGCTCAAGCTCTCTGTCAGAAATTCCCAGTTTCAATAGAATTTCTTTTAGTGTGCAATACTTCTCACCGCAATTCGAACAGATGTCATCAAGGATTTCTTTATGAGGCATTGCCTTTTAAGAAAAAAGAACTATAAAAATATTTTGAAGCGCGGATTTCTGATTAAGAACCTTTATTTTTTAGTCTCTAAGAATTCAGTATAATGGCATTTGCCGCAGTAAAGGCGGTCTTTTGCCTGCATCATGAATATGCCTGGCCCGCATCTTGGGCAGAATCTTGCCAAGCGCTCGACTTTATTTCCTGAGATTTTGTATTTCTTGTAGCGTTTGCTTGCGGGTTTTGCTTTTCCGCGTTTTCTTTTTCCTTCGCCCATTTTATTTCTTCTCCTCTATTTTTTTTGCAGTTTCTGCAGGTTTTGCAGGTGCAGCTGCCTGTGCAGGTGCTTGAGCTTCTGCTTTTTTTGCAGGAGCGCCTGTTTTTGCCTTTATTTTTGGCTCTATTTTTGTCTTTGCTTCAGGGCTGTTGTAAACATAAACCTCAAATTCTGATTCATCTGAACCGAAAGCAGGATAAATTGTCTTAATAGCAATGAGTTCCTCTGATTTTTTCAAGTGCTCTGCAACTTCTTTCTGCAATTCTGCTTTTGAAACTGTCTTTTCATTAGTAATAATTCCTTTTACTTCTTCTCTCTGCAGAAGAGGATTGTGTTTCTGTGAAATTATTTTTAGATTCATTTTATTTTATTGCTATTTGAATTAACGATTTTTGTTTTTGGTGGATTGTTTGGCTGCGGTGGATTTTTTATCCTGTTTTTATTGCATAAGCTCCTTCTTTTTCAAGCTTCAGCCTTTTTGCGATTTCTGAGGTTTCTGGATTAAGAATTATGACTTTGCCTTTCCATGTTTCTGTGAAATTTGAATCACCGCAAATAGGGCATTTTTCATCTTCCACGAAAATCTTGCATTTTTTGCATACTTTTCCTTTTGACATTTTTTATTTTGAATATTTATCTGAATTTTTGAAATCTGTAATTTCACTCATAAATCCATGAAACATTGTAGGAGCTGTAATTTGGGGATGAAATTGTGCTTGTGCTTTTATTCTCTCAATTATGCTGATTTGCATATGTGAATTTGAATAATGTGTATCTGTTTTTCCAGTATTTTTTTCTGTTATTTTTTATTTACTCTTCCTTCTTTGCTTTTGCCTTTTTCTTTTTTGTTTCTAGTCGCTCGGCTTTGCCTGCCTTGAGCTTTGCTCTGCGCTTGTCGTCGTTAATCCATTCCAGTTTTCCTAATCCTGGCTGACGCATTGTCAGGCCTATTTTCGGCTCTCCGCTCTTGAATGATATTGCAATGACTCTTGCAAGGCACAAATCACCTTTTTTCAAAGAACGTTTTGAGTTTTTTCCTGTAAGAGCGTTAGTCTTGTTAAAATTAACATAATCCTCCATTGCCTGAGAGATGTGCATCATTCCTTTCAGAATTCCTAGGTTCATGAATGCCCCGAAATTTGTTATTTCCTCAATTCTGCAGAATGCAAGTTCCTGAAGTTCTGGCTTGTAAACTAACAATTTGAAAGTAGCCTCATAATATGCTGCTCCGTCGCCCGGCACGATAATTCCTTCGCCGATTTTTCCTATCTCAAGAACCGCGATGACCGCGCCCATGTCCTTGTCAAGAAAATTTGCATAAGTCAGTTCGAGCTGTTTTGCCAGCGCTGTTTTTACCTCTAACGCAAATAGCTCTGGGTCTACCCGCACATGGTCCTGAACTTCAATAATATAAAACATTTTAACAAAAGATAAATATATGATAAAAAATCAGTTTTTAAAGCTTTTGAACCTCTATTTTTAATCTAAGATGGCTGTGAAAAAGAATGCTGTGGCTTTTTTGGTTTTTGGGAAAAATATGGCCCGGAAAAAGGATTTAAGGAATTTTTTAGAGAAGGAAATGCCAAAAAGGGGAATTGCCATAAAAACAGACGCAAACTGTGATGCCAATCTTCAGATTGAAAAAGCCCTAAAAAAGAATATCGATTATCTGCTTGAAGAAGTTGTTCAGGGATGGAAGAAAAAGCCCGCTCCTTTTTTGGGAAGGACTTTAGATACAGCTCTTCTTATGACTTTTGACTATATTTCTGGAAAATTGGATAAGGAATACAGGGAATATGTAAAAAAATACGGCGCTTCAATAGGCAGCGATGAGGATATAAATATTTTTGAAAAAGCAGCTGCAATGGATCCTCTTGCTGATTATAGCGAAGCAGTGCAGCTTTATGAGAATAACCTGAGATATCCTGCAAGATATAAATATGTCCAATACGGCGATGATGCCATGGAACTTTATTTTGGTGATGTAGGAGATTTTTTCAAAAAAGCAGGATTTATTGCCTCTGCCAGGAAAGTTTACAGATTTATCCTGAAAAAAATATCTCCTAGCAACAAGCAGATAAAAGAGGATTTAAAAGAGCTGAAACAAGAGTATAAACTGAAAAATTAAAATAAATAAAATTAAAATGCTCGGAAAAAATATGGCTGTGATTTTGGTTGCTGCAACTATTGGATTTGCCTCGCAAGGCATTTGCTCTGCTGCAAAACTTAAATTTCCCCATCCTCTCATGGAAGATACAGAGACTGTGGAGCGCAGGTTTGTTGAGAATATTGACGGAAATACTGTTTCTGTGAAACTGATTGAAAGCTGGGAAGGCAAGGATGTTTATGTTGAAATTGAGAAAAAAGAGGGCAAAGATAATGTGCGTTATCTTTACGCAGACATTGACGCAGACCTCGAGCTTGATTATTTCGTGAAATTCAGCAATGGAAAAACCATGCCTTTTGATATTGAGCTTATGAAACAAGCGCAGGGCGATTATATTTATTATTTTGGAAAATTCATCAGAAAGTTTAATCTAAAAAACAAAAATTTATATGGGAGAGAGATTACTCTTTAAAATGCTTGCAGAAAAAAGAAACTGGAAACAATTTTTGGTTGCTTGTGCGATAAGCGTGGCTGTTGGCAGCGGCATCGGAGCGCTTATTGGGCTTGGAATGTCAAAACCTGAAAAAAAACCTGACTTGAATGAAACAAGTTTAAATGAAAATTATGTTATTCTTTACGACGGCAAACTCGGAAAAGGCAAGGCTCTTTTATTGTGGAGCAATCAGAAAACTCCAGAATATCGTTTAAAAATAACAAAAGGATTAAAGCAGGTTGTTTATGGAGACATAGGGATGGACAAAAGCCTTGATTATTATGTGATAGATTATAGCCGGGGAAAAGGCCTGTGCACAAGGATTTACACAAGCAATACTCCTGAATGCAGAAAGGCTCAGAAGGAATATTTGAAGAATGTGAGGCAGATTGAGCAGATTGTTAGGCAAAAAGGAGAGCAGATAGAGCTTTTTGATTGAGATTATACAAACACAAGATGGGTTTTCTGCCTGACAGAGAGAATTTTTGAATGCTTGAATTTGGATTTGAGCTTTTTGTCCATTGTGGCGATTATGTTTTCTGAAGAATCAAGCTTTATGAGTGCTTGATCTGCATTTTTTATGTTTTCTGGATTTGGCTGCTCTTTGACAAAGCCTTTTTTTTCAAGATGAATTAATAATTTTAGCGAGAGGTTTGCCTCATGCTTTTTTAGGCCTTTTGACCGCGCGTTTTTTAAAAGTTCTTCGCGGACTATGTCAAGAAGAATTATTTCATGCTTTTCTGTGATAAGCGCGCTGAGTGAGGCTTCTAAATCAATCTTGTATTTCGCTGAATACATAAGAAAATTTGTATCAGGGATTATCTGAATCATTTTTGAATGGGTAAGGATGGATTTAAAGATTAATTGCTTTTTTCAATTTCATTGACAATTAAATCTGTCTCGTTCATGACGCGCTGCATGATTATTTTGCCTTTTTCCTGCGGATTCTGCTCGCGGTATTTTATTGCGCGGCTGGCTGCCGCGATAGCGGCAACTTTTGACTCTTCCTGAGCATTGATTGATTTCATGACAAACTGCAGAACCTCTTCAAGTTCTGCTTTCGGGTTCTTGGCCTTGTATTCAAGGGCTTTTGAGATTCCGACAACCATCGCAAGCCTCATTCCTTTAACTTTACTTTTATTTTCAGTCATTTTTCCTCTTTCTTTATTCCTCTTTTCTATTAACTGTTGTTTGATTTTTAGATTTTTAAATATTCTTAATTTCAAGAATATAGTTCGCAATTATATTTTGAAATGCAAATAACCTTATAAACGAAACAAGTTTATAAAAAAAATCATAAAAAGAGTGAATGGGTAAGCGCCAAAGAAGGCTAAGGGCTTTCTTTTGGCGTATTTTTTTATAAGAGAAAAATGAAAAAATATGTCATCACAGGCGGACCGGTTTCTGGAAAGAGCTCTGTGATAGATGAACTCGATAAACTTGGCTTGTTTGTTCTTCCTGAGACAGCAACGCAGATTATCAAGACAGGCAAGTACGGCGACATAAAAAAATTAAGCAGGGAAAAGATCCTTGAATTCAATGAGGAAGTTATTTACAGGAAATTTGAAAAAGAGGTCGTGGGGTTTAAGAAAGAAAAAGACTGTGTTTTTCTTGATAGGGCAATGCCTGATTCAAAGGCTTATTTTTCATTTTATGGCTTGCCGTTGCCTATTGATTTCGTAAATTATGATTTTTCCCAGCCCTATGATTTGGTTTTTATGTTTCAAAGGCTTCCATTCAAGAATGACGAGGGCAGAGTTGAAACAGACGAGAAGGTTGCAGATGGAATTCACAATGAAATTATAAAAACGTACAAAGAATTGAATTACAAAATAATTGATGTTCCGCTTTTAAGCGGCAATGAGAAAGAAAGCATAGAAATGCGGGTAGAATTCATTCTCGATAAAATAAGCAGCCCGGCGCTGCTCTGATTCTTGAGAAAGAAAATTCAGATTTATGCGGTTTTACAAGCGCGGGATTTTTATTCGCGCCAAAAAAACCTGCGCTGCTGGCATTGCAATCTCCTTTATTAAAGCCCGAATTGGCAGGAAGAGTGTCAATCTCCCAATTCTCAGAAAGAAAAAAAGACAATGTAACTTGGTATTTGAGTTTGTATGAAGAATATTCCAAAAAGGCAGAGGAAGAAAAAGAGAAAGAGCCAGAAGAAAGAGAGGTATTAATTTTACCTGATGAGGATTTTTTTTATCTCTCAAAAAAAGAAAATTGGGATGTTTTAAGCGGATTGCTGAAAGACAAGGCAGATGATTATCTTTCATCTGTCAATAACCGTCAGATTTCCATGTCTCTAACTGACAGAGAGATTATTGACAATCAAAAAGAAACCATCTTGACTCAATTATGGTTCAGCGGCAATCTGCTTCGAGGCGATTATATGGGATACAGGCGGCGTTTTTTTAAGATGTGCGGAAAATATGAAGGCATTAAAGATCCGTTCAAATGTAAGGAAAAAGCATACACGCTAAAACAAATTTCAAAAGCCTTGAGAAAAGAGGAGCTTTCTGGAATTGAGGAAAAATTGATGGATAGATTGCGAGGCGATTAAAAAAGTTGATTTTAAAGAATTCTGATAAGAATCCAAACAAGATTTATCCCTAAAAGAATTATTATGAGCGCGATGAGCCATTTGACAAGAGATGTCTTTTTTCTTTCGACGAGTTTTGCCCGCGTGATTGTTCTGATTTTTTGGACTGCTCGCGCGAATTTCTCGAATTTGTCGTCTTTTGCCATTGCCGGAGGCAGTCTTCCTGCGATTCTTGGCATGATTGGCTCGAATTTAGGCCCTAATTTTTTCTCTGTGAGTTCTCTCTCAGCCATCTGAAATTTTTCAGATGCGCGGTCCAAGGTTCTGTCCAATGAATCATCTGATGTAGTTCTTGCACGGCGCGCTGTTCTTGAACTTGCTTTTCTTCTGGATTTTTGTCTTGGCATTTTAGTTTTTATTTAAGTTTTTTTCAATAAGAGCATAATCTGTTACTGCATTAGGAAATCTTTTTTTCATTTTATGAGCAGAAACATAAACTATATCACTTCCATCTATGAATCCAAACAATGGCAATTTATACCCATTTTCTTTTTCAACCACTAAATCAGCTATTCCATCTTTGTTAAAATCTTCATCAACATAGCTTTTACTGATTACAATATCTCTTATTCGAGATGAGGAAATATAATTGCAGAGAAGGAGAGTTCCGCCAAGAACAAATCCCCCGATAAGGATATCTTTTATTAGTCCCATTTTGGTTTTTTCCTTTTTTTGAATGCTTATTTGCATATTTAAGGATTTTTGCAATCGAGAAGATATTCCAAACTATATGTTTTTTCACAGAAATCATTAAAAAGCGATTTTCCTTGTCTTGAAAATGGAAAAGGGTGATTTAAGCGCGAGAATTGATGCCAAGATAAGGGAAAAAACCGGGCTTGTTTCTAAAAAAGCAATTCAGGCATATCATTTTTTCTGCTGCGCCGCTGATTATGACGGCAGGACAAAAGGAATGATACTAGACGGCGATGCTAAGCGCTATTTCTATGATATTACAAGGAAAGAGATTCTTGAAAAACAAGGAATAAAAAACCTGGATATGCTCGATGATAAAAGAAAAGAAGAAATAAATGAGAAAATACATGGAGCAGTATCGCGCAAATATGCTCATTGGTATAATCTCTTTATGGAAAAAGGCCTGATTTCTGCTCCAAGAAAGCCCTTTCCAAAATGCCATTATATAATGCCAATGCTTCTTGGATATAATCCCTTTAATGATTTGGGGTTTTATATTCCTTACAAATCAAAAGGGCAAAAGGAATGGAATGGAAGGATTTCAAGAGATTTCTTGACTCCTGAAGAAAGAAAAAGAATGGAAGAGCTTGGCGAGGTTTTCAAAGTCTGAAAATGGAAATTGCAGCAAGGCATATAGATTTTTTAAGGGATTTTTTCAATGAAATGAAGAGGGATTTCCTATTCAAAAAGCCGTTTGATGATTCAAGCATTGGAAAAAAAGTCAAAAAGCTTGTCGAGAAAAAACCAGTTTTTGTTTCTAATTTTCTTGCTGCCATCTACAGAAGAAGGTCAATGGGCTGGGAATTGAACCAGCTTAGGCAGGAGTATCCTTTTTTCAGAATAATATATGGGCGTTCAAAGCCTCTTTCAACAAAAAAAGACTATGAAGCTCTTAAAAATGTGATGACATTTGATGACATAGAAAGAGCTGCCCAAAAAATTTATGAAAAGCATTTTCCAAAAGATGAGGCTGGAAATAATGGGCTTGATTTGATGAGAAGGCTTGATGCAAAGCAGGGATGCATTTTTTACAGCGAATGCAATGGCTTGCCTGATGCAAACTTCGGCATCGGAGGATGCGAAGGCCACGTTTTTTGCAATGTTTATTCTCTTGGCGGGAGCCATGGAATGCTGGGTTCAGATGATAAGCACGGCATAAAATTGCGCAAGCAGGGATATAAGCATCCCGGAGAAGTTCCTGACAAGATTGCTCTGCCCATAATGCGAGAAATCTACAATGAAAAAATAATAGAAGCTGTGCAAAGGGGAAAACTAAAGTTTTTTTAGAAAAATGCCTGGGCAGTCATACAAAATTCTTTTTACAGCTGATTTTCACGCCAGGCGCGAGCATTTTGAAGATGCATTGATTGCAGGCAGGAATGAGAAAGTTAATGCTTTTGTTTTTGGCGGTGACATGGTGTCTGCCAAAGGAAAATATTTTAGCCATTACGAATTTGTTAAAAGCCAAAAGAATTTTATTAATAATTTTTTAATTCCTTTTTTAAAAGAAGTCAAATCTAATGGAACTGAAATTTATTTCATGATGGGAAATGATGACTGCAAATGCAATCTTGATTTGTTTAGGAAGATTAATGATGACGGGCTTGCAAGGCTTTTGTGCGATGACAAGCAGAGCTTTGTTTATGAGCTCGCAGGCGGAATAAAAATATCTGGCTATGGATATGTTGCTCCCACGCCTTTTGACAGAATAATAAAAGAATGGGAAAAATGGGATTATGACGGCGCATGGGAAAAATTTCTCGCTTTTGGCCCATGGATAAAGACAAAAGGCTGGAAAAGCACTGATGAAAGAGGAGAAATGAAGATTGAGGAAATTGATTTGATGAATCAGCATGAAGCTCTTTCAAAAGATTTGGAGAGATTGGCTCTGCTCACAGAGAAGCCTGAAAAAACAATTTATGCAATACATGACTCCCCTCGCGAAACAAACTTGGATGTTGTCAGCAGAGGGCATACAGGAAGCATTGCTGTCAGGGATTTTATTCAAAAATATTCTCCTTTGGCGACTTTGCATGGCCATATCCATGAATCTCCCTGGCTGACAGGAATTTTTGGCGAAGAAATAGGAAAAACCTGGAGCTTTAACTGTGGAAAGCAGTTTATTGTTTTTGACATTTTTGATATCAAGAATTATGCTGTTGTTGAAAATGAATTCAAGGGCAGAATAAGGACAGTTGCTGTTGGAGAGGATGGCTACAAAAACAAATACCTCGCGAAACCTTTATAAAATCCCCCTTATTCTTGAAAATATGGCAATAGCAAAAAAGAAAACAGCTGCAAAACCAGCTGCGAAAGAAGTGAAAGCAGTCAAATCTGAAAAAAAGGAAATGATTGGAAAAATAACTCATTTCTTCACAGAAATCAGCGTTGCTGTCATCGAATTGACAAAGCCTTTGAAAGTAGGCGAGAAAATAAGCATTGAAGGGACAACAACAAAGCTTCAGCAGAAAGTTGACTCGATGCAGATAGATAGAAAGCCTGTCAGTGAGGCAAAGAAAGGCGACGCGATTGGAATGAAAGTGAAGGACCGAGTTCGTGAGAACGATATTGTTTACAAAGTAGCTTAAGATTCACTTCAGTTTATAGGGAAATCACAAAAGGTTGGGAAAAGAATATGACTAAATTAGAATTTGTAAAGCAGTTTATAAAAGACGCAATAATATCTTTCATATATTGAACAGCTGTTCTGACTCCATACATGTTATGGGTTGTTAAGACAACATCCCAGCAATATCTCGCATGGGTTGGAATGCAGGGAATCTTGGTTCCGCCTTTGGGCGCGGTTTTTTCAATAATTGCAAGAAAAATCGCCAATAAGAAAAACATTAAAAATAAAAAGGGGAAAAAATAAAAATAACAATTAAAAAATGAAACGTTCATCAAGAAGATGGAAAAAGAAATGGCAGATGCGCTGGAAATGGCAGCGAAAGCGCCTGAAAAGAGAAAAAAGAAGGCGTAAGGAAAGAAGAGCGCTTGCCGCGTAAGGCTTCTGGTCATAGGCAAGATTTTATTTTCTTGATTTTTATTCTTTGTAAAGGCGATTTGCGCCGTAGCCTGTGATAAGCGTCAGAAGAGTGTTTTTTTGCAAGATTAAAGAAAATGTCGGGATTGTGGGTTTGGTATAAATCTTTGATGTTGATTGCTGTTGCTACAACAGAGCCTGCGTTTACAATCCCCAAATAAATACCTATAGCTTTTTTGCTCAAGAGTATTTTCTTGGCATTTGAAAATAAATTGTCAATGGTCATCTTGGACTGAATCTTATTGATTTGTTATCCCGCGATTTTTCCTTGACATCAATATCTTCTAATGTAAATCTTGCTTTTTTATCTGTAGAAGAAAGAATCTCTTCAATTTTTGAAGCAGTATTATCAATTTTCTTTTTTCATTAAGCATCAATATGTTATTTACAGCAAAATAGCCGAATGCAGCAGCTGAAAAAATTGCAGTACAGGTTCCTCCTACAGAATCCCCTTTCTTGAACTGCTCATATGATGCAATTCCCAATGCTGCTCCAATAACAGGAAGAATATTGTTAACTTTGCCGTTTACAACCTACATCTCGCAGAATTTTACATATTTTTCAGCGAGCCAGTCATTGAACTTGTTGTATGCTTCAGTATAGTCCATGCCTATTGCTTGTTGTCAAAAGTTTTTAAAGATTTATGTGATTTTTGATAAGAAAAAGATTATTTTAAAGTATAGAAATGGTTATAAATATGCTCTGCTTTTTTCTAAATCTAAAAAATGGCGGCAATAAAAGCAGAGAATTTGGAAACATTGAATGCTCTCATGAAGTTTTTGCAAAGTGGCGCATTTAAGGAAGTTTTAGGAGGCTATAACTCAGGCGAAAAAAGCGTGAGGGATGTCAGGAATTACTGCAATCTTCATCAAACAACTGAAAATGAAGAATACAGGGAAAAAGCCCTTGCTATAGCAAATAAGACAATGCAAAAATATGACAAAGGCGATATTGTAATTCCGATTTTAAGAAAAGAACTTTATCCTGCACTCAGGGAATTGCTGAAAGTTTATTATACAGGAAAAGGAGAATATAAATCTGAACTCACAAGTGACCAGAAAAAATTTATTAAATCTGTTGATAGGCTTGTCAACTTTTTATCAAAGCCGAATAATGAAATACCTCAGGGATTTGATGACTGGCAGAGTTATTGCACTTCATGCAAAAGCCCTTGTGGGAGATGCAATGAAGCGAAAAGTTACCTTGGAAATGTAACAGAAGAGTTTAATAAATGGTCTGAGAAATCTACAAAAGAAATATGCAATTTTGCAAAATTTGTTATCAATGCGATTTCTGAAAGAGATTCTGCATGAATTGCTTTTGATAAAGCAAAGAATTAAAAATCTGAAATGCGAATTGGATTTATGGAACGAAAAATTGCAAAGCAGATAAGGCTATCACCTTCAAGATTGAACTTGTTTTTGGAATGCCCTTTTTGCTTTTGGCTAGAGCATCAGGGAATTCACAGGCCAAAAGGAATTTTTCCTTCCTTGCCTTCTGGAATGGATTTGGCGATAAAAAAATATTTTGACATTTATCGCGAGAAGAATGAACTGCCTCCTGAGCTTGAGGGAAAAGTTGTCGGCAAGCTCTTGAGAAATTATAATTTGCTCAGCGCCTGGAGAAACAACAGAAAAGGAATAAGTTTTTTTGATGAAAAAACTCAGGCAGAGCTTTTCGGAGCGATTGATGACTGCCTTGTCACAAAAGATGACAAAGGCCAGTTTTACATGATTCCTATTGATTTCAAAACCCGCGGGTTTGCTCTTAAGGCAGATTCAACGAGCTTTTATCAGAATCAATTGGACTGCTATGCCCTGCTCATTGAAAAAAATGGATACAGATGCGCAGATTTCGCTTATCTTGTTTATTTTATTCCTCTTGAAATAAAAAAAGACGGCATTGTTCAGTTCAATATTCAGATTGAAAAAGTGAACGTTAATCCAAGCCGAGCGCTGAAAACGTTTCGCGAGGCTGTTGCAGTGTTAAGAGGAACAAAGCCCAAACGGCATTCTGAATGCACTTTCTGCGCATGGGCAGATGATTGGATGAAATTTGAATAAGAAAATAAGTAATAGAAAATGGTTTTCTTGGGCTCTAAATGACGCCAGAAGAGGAGAGCCCCCTGCAAATTATGCTATGATTTGTACAATAATCAATAAGATTTAAAAAGATGAAAAATAGGAATTTTTAATCACAAAGGACAATGGCAGAAAATAAAAAAGTATTAGAAATGACCTCTTTTGAACCACCAGAATATATTGTCCAGCCATATGGGGCTAAATACCATTATGCTTATGGCGAGGAAGATTGCTCAGATGTGAAAAAGTTATCTAAAAAAACCATAAAAATGATGATTGACAAAATTTTTCGCCGGACTACAAGAATAAGCGGTATTATATCCTATAATCCTCATCCTGGTCCATTATTTGCAATTAAAAAACTCCGAAAAAATGAACTGGCAGAAATCAATCTCAAAGTTCAGGCGTCGATGAGGCCCGGAAGATTGTCTTATGGCGGATTTTTGGGAATGAGGGAAAGGCTTGATGACGTTCTGAAAGCTGATGACAGAGCTGTCAAGCGTCTTGGAGTGACTCATGACCAGATTGCTGACAGGATAGAATATTTCATCAAGGCAGCGCGCTACCGCAGAGAAAGCCCTGATGAAAAAGGAATAATTGTAGACAAAAAATATCTTGTCGGCGGAGTAAGGTATAAATGTTGGCAGGAATGCCCATGGGGAGATGATTATTCTATGGGGAGGTACGGCGACATGAATCTGGACTGGATCAAGAAAACAATGATCACCAGAAGCGAAAATGTAAGCAATTACAGCCTTTCAACTTCTTATTTTGACAAAACCTGCCATTGCGTTATTTTATCCAAAGGAACAGGAATGGCAGCAATCGCTGAATCATCCAATCCTCCTTTCACTTCGACTCCAAACACAAAAAAAGAATATTCATGCATTATGAAAATCCAAGATAATCCTCAGCTTGCAGGAAAATTAGAGGAATATTTCAATAAAAATAAGATGCTTGTCGATGTTCTTGACAGCGATGTGTGAATAAAATGCCAGACGCGATTTTTTATTTGAGAAAATTCTCCGGAAGGCCGGCAAAAGAACTTAAAGAGATTTTGAAAATGGGTGATGCAACTCCTTTATCTTCTGGCGGCGGAAGAACTCCAACAAACAGAGCATATGATTGGTATTTCCAGATATCAGGAAGCAAAGCAGTCATCAACTAGGCAGAAAAATATTTCAGAAAGAAAAAAATTCTTGTTTACGGCAACAAGGATATCAATTGAATTTTCTTAAGATTTTAAAGCGCTCTTTAAAAGTTCATAAGTCTGAGGATATGCTGTTATGTTGATGATGTCGCCGTGGAGAAGGCGGTAATGCTCAGAATCACAGATGCCTTGGATGATAAAATCTTTTGTTGTGTTTGTTTCTGTGAGATATGCGCTGCTGTTCTTAACAACGCCGTCTCCTGTCACTCCATCCATGTCGCAGCCGACTCCGATGATATTATAAATCGGAATTGAAGGATTTTTTCCTGAATTCAGTTTGTTGATGAACAAGCTGTTTTCGTCCATGTCAGCGCATTCTGCATGTGTTCCAAACAAATAACAGTATGTAAGCACAATTCCGCTGACGCCATGATTAGGCGATGCGATGAGAACTGCTTTTTCAACATCATTTTCTCCAAACACTTGGAGATATCTCCTGAAAACTAATCCACCCATACTGAAAGTCACAAAAACAACTTTATCCCTGCCTGTCTTAAGCTTTATTTCATCAACTAATTGTTTCAAACGGATTGCTTCTGTGTCAATGCTGTCTGTCTTTGACTGAACTATTGTGCTGTTCTCCTTAATGCTGTAAACATCAAAATAATAACTCACTTTCACGCTCACAGGCAAATCTGTTCTCTGCCAAACCCCTGGCTGAATTTCCTTGTTCAGCAAAAAAGAACCTGCATCAATATACCCATCTCTCTCTAACTGCTTTTGAATCAAATCAAAAGTGTCCAAGCTGTATTCTGCTGATAAAAACTGGTTGAATTCATGGCCATGCAGGAAAATAACAGGATATTTTTCCTTGTCTGCATGGCAGGATTCATTGCAGCATTCGCTGCAGTTGCCAAGCCAGCAGCATTGTGAGACAGGCTCTTTGAATTCAGGCATTACCTGAATGATTTGAATCTGTGGCATGTAAAATTTTGAAATGTTTAATATTAAGATTGGTTCTGCTGCAGTGTAATCAAGATTAGTTCCATTCGCGATATCTGCCTGAATTAAATTCGAGATTGAAATTATGTCATTTTTTAGGTTTGAAACAAGAATTTCCTTGTCAGAAAGCTTGGTTCTTTGCGCGAATTGCTGTGTTGCGTTGTTAAATTCTTGAATAAGTTTGTTAATTCCTATTGCGGTTGTGTTTGTGACATTGATTGTTTTGAAATATGTGAGGTTTTGCTGCAAGACTGTTAGATTGTCAATTAATGAATTGTAATATGAAATATTTGATGAAATATCTGCGCTAAAGTTATTGCTTGCATTTTGCAGATTATTGAATGATTGATTTGCAGTTTTAATGCTGTCAGATAAAAATGCATTATATTCCTGATTTTCCCATGAGGTTTTTAAATTTTGGAGAGTTTGATTGAGCGCTGTGAGATTGCTGTTGGAATTATTGATGTCCTGAGAGAGATTTTCAATATCTATTGTTTCATTTAATTTTAGAGAGAGCGAGGAAAAACCATTTAAATTAAATGCAAGCTGATTTAATTTTCCGAGCAGTTCAAGAAGTTGAGATTTTGTTTCATTCTTAATTGCTTTTTCATTTTCTGTCAAATCATAATCCTTTGTGATGAGAATGCTTCTCGTTTTAGGCTCCTCTCTTGTTGTGCAGATAAAAGATTTTTCAACAGTGCAGTTGATGTCAAAACGGTAAAGCTCCTGGCCAGAGCCGATTTTATCTGCTGTGATTGAATATTCTTTGGAAACAGGATGAGTTGTTCTTGTGATGATTTCTGCGCTGTCGATTATGTTGTTACTGCTCAAATCAGAAAATTTATACGCGCATTTTGTGTTGCAGAAAGGGTTTGCGATTGTTGAGATTGTGAATTCAATTTTGTCAGACTGGCCATGCTGAAGGAAAAGATTTTCCTTGTCAGAGCTTAAACTGATTATAATGTCTTTTCTGACAATAAGCTCA
>PEVX01000024.1 GCA_002780285.1 Candidatus Pacearchaeota archaeon CG06_land_8_20_14_3_00_35_12 | reverse complement strand
GTTTTGAACGCCATGTTCTCTTTTAATTAATTATTACCGAGAAGGAAAATGAATATTTAAAGGTTTTTGAAAAATCAGGCTGGGGCGGTTATTTCCTACTCTTCTGGATTCTCTTCCTGCACAGGCTCTATTGCTGTAAACTTGCTTTTATCTAGCTTGAACACGATTATTTTTGTTCTGCAGGAAAGCTTTGGCTGGACTTTGTTAAGAAAACCTCTGACTTTTCTCGCCAAATCCTCTGTCATTACAGCTATTTTGAAAATTTCCTTGTTCTGATGAAGCTGAACAGCCATGTTTGTTGTGACTCCAAAACTTTGTGTCATTCCTGTCTGCATTCTATCTGCTCCTGCTCCTGTCAACATCTTGTTTTCTCTCAAAATGTGATGGGGAAAAACAGCAACCAAAAAATAATAATCGCCGACTTCTTCATCGAGCTTTCTGTTGATAAACTGTCTTGCAGCTTCTAATGATACATCTCTTGTTTGCGCGTTCTCTGCGCATACCAAATCAATTCCATAATTATATCCACCAGAATTGTATTTTGAGGCGTTCCCCATGTTGAACTTTGTCATTTTCATTGGAGGGACTGTCTTTATGTACGCCTTTGATTTTACTCTGGATCTTCGAGTATAAGGACGCTTCAAATCATGGTATACTGCTGCTCTTCGTAGTGGCATTTTAGATGAATAATTCAGATCTGTAAAGTCTGTTTAATGTATCATAAAAATCCTGCGCTGCTATAAATGTGCGAGAGATTATCTTTCCTTCAACAGAAGGAATGTTTTTTCCAAGCACTAATTTAGTGACAGTTATGTTTCCATATCCCAAATTAGTTATGTATCTGACTCTAAATTCAGCTTCAGGGGTTCCAACTTCTCTAATTCCTTGTTTTTCCTCAAAAGTGTCTAAGTTTATGTGGTTGTTTTTTCTCATTTTGTTTTTATTTTATTTCTACTTTAGTTGTTATCGATTGTCCTGGCAATCCGCGCTCGAAGCGGCATCGCAAAATGCCCTTGCCTCCATGAGCTCCTGCGACCTGTCCTTTGATTATTTTTGGAACTTTTCCTGTTGATTTCCATTCAACTTCCTTGCCTTTCAGTTTTTCAGCTTTTTCTCGATTGTCTACTCCGTCGACTTTGACGAGAAACTGGTTAGTAGTCAGGGTGTGCCTTCCTCTTCTAAATTGGATTATTATGCCTTGCATTTTTGCTTAATTTAATTAATTAAAGATGTAAGAAAGGTGAATTTTTGATTTTTAAATGTTATGGACGGGTTGTATTGTTAACTTAGAGGTTGGTGAGAAACCAATTTAAAGTTTATTTTCCTGCTTTTTTAATGGACAGCCTGACTAAAAAACAAAGAAGCTACTGCATGTCGAGAATAAGAAGCAGGAACACAAAGTCGGAATTATTATTGAAGAAGAAGCTGGAAGAAATGAGAAAAGAATATCTGGCTGCTCCTGAAGAGGCAGTTGCTGTGATAAAAGGCAAGAAGAATTTTTACAAGGTTGTAAGAGAAATGCCTGCGCCGAAAAAAGCAGAATACAACATAAAATTCTCTGCAGAAATCAATCCCGAATGGATTAGGGAGCTGATTCAAAACAGGAAAAGAAAAGTTGACGTGAAAACTCTGGTAAGATATGACAATGAGACTGAAAAAAATGTTTTGGAGTGGATGAAGTACACAAAACAAATCAAAACGATTCCAAATAAAGGCGTTGCAGTTTCAATTGTTGATGATAAGATTATGTTTATTACGATGATAAATTCAAATACAACAATACTCATTAGTGATAAAGCAACTGTTGAGCTTTTCAATGAGCTTTTTGAAAAGTATTATGAAAATGCAGAGGGGATTGAGGTGAGAAAATGAAAAAATTTAATTTAAAAAAAGAAGCGAGAACGACATATAATAAGATAGCCAGGAATTATCATGAATTTAGGACAAAAAAACATCCTAGTGGCTGGTTTTATAATGAGTTTCTTGAAATGCCTACTACTCTGAAGCTTCTTGGAGATGTTAAAGGCAAAAAAGTTCTTGACTTGGGCTGCGGAACAGAATTTATGCCAAAATTCTAACGAGAAAAGGCGCGAAAGTAAAGGGCATTGATATTTCAGAAGAAATGATAAAGATTGCTAGGCAGGAGAATCCAGAAATTGAATTCAAAATAGGAAGCGCTGATAATCTGCCATATAAAAATAAAGAATTTGATGTCGTGCTTTCTGCATTGGCAGTGGAATATTTTCCAAACTGGGATAAATTATTCAAAGAAGTAAACAGAGTTCTGAAAGATAACGGGCTTTTTGTTTTCTCTACAGGAAATCCAGTAATTAATGCTGTTGAGAAAGAAATCTTTCATGGAAGAAAATTCAGGGAAGTTAAAAATTATTTCAGGGAAGGGTTGAGGCAATCAAGATGGCATAATCTTGGAAAAAAAGGCGAGTTGATTTACACAAAATGGTATCACAGAACTTACGGCTCTATTGTCAGACTAATAATTAAAAATGGCTTTGAGCTTATTGATTATGAAGATGCTTACCCCCTGAAAAAAGCAGAGAAATTGTTTCCGAAAGATTACAAAATTTTTAGCAATATGCCCTATTTTTGCACATGGAAGGCTAGAAAAAAATGAAAATTCGAAAAGCGATTGAGAAAGATAAGGAACAAATTCTGAAGCTTGTGGGGAATCTTTACAGGGCAGCGCCTTCTGAAGTTGAAGGATGGAGAAGAAATTGGCTCCGAAGGATGAAATTTACCTTTGTGGCTGAGGATAAAGAAAATATTGTTGGATATATTTCTAATACAATTACGCGCGATTCTCTTTTGATTGGAGATTTGTATGTTTCTCCTGCCTTGAGGAAAAAAGGAATAGCAACCAAACTTTTTAGATTGACTGAAAAGCTTAAATCTAGATTAAGAAAAAAATTTCTCAGAGTGGATGTAAGAAAAAAAGATGCTCCTGCGCGCAAGTTTTATTCAAAATCCGGATTTAAATTCTGAAAGCTTAAAGGAAAAAATTCATTTAAACTGAGGAGATAAGATGAAAATAGAGATAAAGAAGAATAAGAATCTTACAAAATCTGAGAAGGATTTGATTAATAAAAATCTGGTGAAAGAATTCGGAAAAGAGGGATTTAGGGACTTCAAGAAGGACTATGAGCCTGATACTGAATGGATTTTCATAAAAGATAATGGCAAGACAGTATCATTTTGCGGTTTGAGGTCTGTTAAAATAGAATATCTTGGGAAGACTTACAATATCAAGGGAATTTGCAGCACAATATCTATTGTGAAGGGCAAGGGTTATGGAAGGATGATGGTTAAAGCTATGATTAATTATCTGAAAAAGAAAGGCAAAACAGGATTGGGATTTACTGGCGAGACAGAGTTTTTCAAAAAAGTTGGATTAGGAACAAAAAAGAATTTCATAAGAAGATTTGTTTACAGAAATCCAAAAACAGGAGAGGAAGTCATTGATATGGGGGGGATGGAATTTATTACAATGGAAAGGACAATTTCATCAGGAAAGTCCTTTCAACAAAATCAACAGTTTATATTTCAATATTGCATTGGTGAAATTTAGAAAATAAATCTTACATTGCAAGTTCGAACTTGCCGAAGATTTTGCCGAGGGCTTCGAGAATTTCAGTGTTAAGCTTGAGCTTTTCTTCCCAGACTGTTTTTACTGCCTCTATTAATTCTTCTCTTGAAGAAGCAAGAATTTTTCCTTCTTTGCTGATTTTCTGGATTTTTTCTATGGCTTCTTTTGTTTCTGAAGAATCGGGGATTACAAAGATAAAATTTTTTGTTGCAAAAAGCTCTCCTTCTTTGCTTTTTTCTTTTTCCTTGTATTTGATGAGGATTCTTTTCTTTTCCAATGCGATGAGCTCTCGTCTTTGGGCATATTCAACCAAATTATTCACTAATTCTGACGCGTCTCTTCTTACATTGTCAACTTCCCTTTTGTCAAGCTTGCCTTTTTTGTAATCTTCCTTGGCTTTTATGATGTTCTGCAAAAGTCCTGCATCTCTTTTTGACAAAAGCCCTTTTGCAATGAGCTCGCTGTTAAACTTTCTCACGATTTCCTGTTCAGGTGTTTTTTTGTCAAGATTTAGGATTGTTGTAATAAGAGTAAACAAATTATCAGAAAGGTCAGAGACTGTTCTTTCTCTTGCTTTTTTCTCAATCTGCTCCATCAGTTTTTTCAGCCTCGCGATATAGTCTGCTGTTTCTCTCATTAATTCATCAATCTGAGTTCCTGTGATTGTCTTGATTTTTTCATGCTCATAGTCTTTGTAAATTCCGACAACTTTTGCAAGTATATCTGCATATTTCTGTTCAAGCATTTTTTCCTTGTCTACAAAAATCTCTTTCACGACATTGGGAGTTTCTTTTGGAGTTGGAGGAGCTATTCCATAAAGCATAAGAAGTGCCTGGCTTGGAGTTATAACCCCCCAATAAATGTCTTCTGTGGCAATTTCATTTAGTTTTGTCTTGACTGCTTCGCCGACACGCTCTCCCAAGGACATGAACATCTCGATTGCTTCAGGGCTTGGCTTTATTTTTCCCATTCTCAAAAGCTGCTTCCATGGCATAAAATTACCGCGGTCATATAAAGGAACTCCGTCACGGATAAAAGTGAAGAAAATAGGATTTGCGTCCTTTACTCCTTCCCAGAATTCAGTAAGAATGTAAATTTGCGGGCTCAATTTGTTTTTAACTCCTGCCCTTTCGCCTGCCTCTGCAGTCATTGCATAAATTAATCCTCTGAGCTTTTCTTTGAGCTCCATTCTGTTCATGCGCTTGACATCAGTGTCATCAATGACAACAAAAACATCAATATCGCTTGTTTTAACAGTTGTTCCCCTGACAACAGAGCCTGTCATGACATAGCTAACGACATATTTTTCGAATTTATTCAAGACTAAGAATTTGTGAATGTTTGCGACTCTTAATGCGCCGAGCAAACCTTTATCATGCAATGGATATGAGGCTGCTATTGCATCAATTAATTCATACTTGCCGTCAAATCCAATCTCCCATAATTGCTTTGGCGTCTTTACATGAATCCATATTTTTGGCTTGATTGTCTGGACAAGCTTTATTGCTTCAAGCTTGATTTTTCCAAGCTCTTTTTCTTTTTCATCAGGAACAAGAATCAAAATATGAAGTATTTTTTCCTTCTCTTTTTCTTTTTCAAGAAGGGCTGTTTCCTCTTCTTCCATATTTTCCTCAATAATCTTAGAAGCCTGAGGGGGCATCAGTCCGATTGCGACAATTGACGGAGCTTTCTTTAGTAATTGTTTTTTGAAAGAATTTAATTTGTTCTTGACTTTCTCCATCTCTTTTTTTGCCTTGTCAGAAAGTTCTTTTGATTCAGGCATCTGCGGGGTTTGTTCTGGTTTTCCCTCAGCAGCATCTGTTTTTTCAGATTTTTCAGAGTCTTTTTCCTTTGCCATGATAAATATATCTCGAAGATTGTTTAAAAACCTTTTTAAACACCTTAATAATTCCAATAGACTAGAACAAAAAATTTTTATAGTGCGATGTAGTCTAGTAGTTATGAAAACCCCTGATGGTAGATTCATAGAAAAAAGAGTGAAAATATCGAAAAGACAGATTAATATTATTATTAAGAATATCAAGACTAAAAATAATCTTACTTGGAAAGAACTTTCAAAAATGTTAGGCCTATCTGTTCAAACTGTACGGGTTGATTGGCTTAAAAAAGGGAATACCATCCCCGAATCTATTTTTAAAAAATTATTGAGTTTAGATAAAACTTTACAAAAAGACAAAATATTGAAACGGGCATCATTTCTTAATCCTTCTTGGGGTCAAGAAAAAGGAGGGAACACAAGCAGAAATAATAAATCCATAACACTTCCGGATAAAAAATCTATTGATTTCGCCGAGTTTTATGGGATTATGCTTGGGGATGGTTGCATCTATTCTAATATCAGTGGTTTTTGCATAAGCGGAGACAGCATTTCTGATAAAAAATATTATGAAGAGCATCTTAAAAAATTGATATTCAAACTATTTGGAATTGAACCAAATCTTTGTTATTCAAATCATGTTAATAGCGTCCGTTGCAGTTTTTATAGTAGAAAATTAAGCAAATTCCTTATGAAACTCGGCTTTCCAAAAGGCAGAAAAAGCCTTGGTAAATTACAAATTCCAAATTTTATTTTAAAGGATTTTAATCTCATAAAGGCATGTTTAAGGGGACTTAATGACACTGATGGAACGGTCTGTGCTCATCCAAACTCAAAGATTATGATTCAGATTTCAATTACTGTACCAAGTTTATTAAATTCTTGCAAAAGAGCTTTTGACAAATTAGGAATGAAAGTAGGGGCTTATAACAAAGGGATTAATATTTACGGACAAAGTAAAATAAATCAATACTTTGAGCTCATTGGAAGTTCAAATCCAAAACATTTGATTAAATACAAAAAATTTCTTGAAACTGGCAAAGTTCCTTCTAAACAAGAAACAGAAAGTTTTTTAATAAAACAGAATCTTCAAGAATCGGGCTCATCGTCCATCGGCTAAAGATGTCTCCCTTACATGAAGCTCTCTTAAGAAGAATGAAGAGAAACGAAGAACGGAGAAGAGAGAGGTTCGACTCCTCTTGGGCCCATATGAGCAAGTGCTTCGGCTGGAGCACCAAATTTAAATATTATCTGACCTTATTCAAAATATGCTAACTTTTAGAACTGATTATGACAAAATTATAAAGATTCTGCTTGAATTTATCAAAAAGTTTTCTCAGGGAAAAGAAGTAGTGATTGGTTTAAGCGGTGGAGTTGACTCTGCCTTATGTGGGATGTTGGCTTGCAATGCATTGGGTAAGAAAAAAGTCCACATTTTAGTAATGCCTTCAAGATATACTCCTGAAGCAGATGTCAAAGATGCTTTAAACTTAGCTAAAAAAATAGCACACAAAATAATCTTCGTCCCTAAAATTAAATTGGAAAAAATAAGAAAATCATATGATAAGGTTATGCTGACCACTGGAGAAAATGAAAATATAGTCATGGATGCGTACATCAGAAATGACTTGCTAAGAAGGTATTCACGAACGTACGGCTATCGGTTGCTTGGGACTATAAATGGCAGCGAGTGGAGGCTAGGATATTATCCAAAATACTCTTTGA
>PEVX01000037.1 GCA_002780285.1 Candidatus Pacearchaeota archaeon CG06_land_8_20_14_3_00_35_12 | reverse complement strand
ATGACACATTCGAGTGCATTATTGTCACCAACATATTTTAAGGTATGATGTAGAAAGAAGCGACTCATTCAGAATTTTATTTGAATTATTTTCTTGAAAAAATTTTCATCCAGAAATCATTTGATATTTTCTTAGGAATTTAATTTTAATTTGTATTCTGAAATGACCAATTCGAATAGTTTTTGTTTATTTTATATTTTTAATTTAAAGGGAGGCAGTGAAGTGTAATTATCGAGGATAATTTATTTTATTTGATAATTACTCGGTTTTGTAAAATCCAGTTTATCCTGCTGGAGGCTGCTGCTCTTTGGATTCGACTAAGCCATGCAAGTTTTTGTTCCGCAAGGGGCAAAGCGAACTGCTCAGTAACACGTAGCTAATCTACCTTAAGGTCCTGGATAATCTCGGGAAACTGAGAATAAGCCAGGGTACACGACGATCACTGGAAAGTATTGTTGTTGAAACTCACGGCCTTAAGATGAGGCTGCGGCTGATTAGGTAGTTGTTGGGGTAACTGCCCAACAAGCCAATGATCAGTAAGGGCTCTTAACGGAGAAGCCCTGAGAGGGACTCTGAGACACTAGTCCCAGCTCTACGGAGTGCAGCAGGTGCGAAAATTTTCCAATGCCCGCAAGGGTGAGAAAGGAATCCAAAGTGCTCTCACAAATGTGTGAGCTTTTCTTTGCTGTAAAAAAGCAGAGGAATAAGGACTGGGCAAGACTGGTGCCAGCCGCCGCGGTAATCCCAGCGGTCCAAGTGGCAGCCACATTTATTAGGTCTAAAACATTCGTAGCATGTCCCGCAAGTTCTTTGTGAAATCTTCTGGCTTAACCAGAAGGCGCGCATTGAAAACTGCGAGACTTGGGACTGGGAGACGCAAGAAGTACAGTTGGGGTAGCGGTAAAATGTTTTAATCCCAGCTGGACTAACAATAGCGAAGGCATCTTGCGAGAACAGCTCTGACTGTGAGGAATGAAGGCTAGGGGCGCAAAATGGATTAGATACCCATGTAGTCCTAGCTGTAAACACTGCACACTAAACATTGCTCTCTCCTCGAGAGGGGGCAGTGCTGTAGCGAAGGCGAAGAGTGTGCTACCTGGGGAGTATAGTCGCAAGACCGAAACTTAAAGGAATTGGCGGGGGAGCGCTACAAGGGGTGACGCGTACGGTTCAATTAGATTCTACACCGTGAACCTTACCAGGACCGACAGCAGAATGAAGGTCAGTCTAAAGGGCTTACCTGACACGCTGAGAGGAGGTGCATGGCCGTCGTCAGCTTGTGTTGTGAAATGCCCTGTTAACTCAGGTAACAAGCGAGACCCGTGTGTATAATTGCTACTGCAAAGAGCACATTATACAGACTGCCTTGGTAACAAGGAGGAAGGTGCGGGCAACGATAGGTGAGTACGCCCCAAATGCCCTGGGCTACACGCGCGCGTCAATGCTACATACAATGTGATGCAACTCCGAAAGGAGAAGCAAATCACACAAAGTGTAGCTTAGTTCAGATTGAACGTTGAAACCTACGTTCATGATGCTGGAATCCCTAGTAATCGGGTGTTATCAGCGCCCGGTGAATAAGTCCCCGCTCCTTGCACACACCGCCCATCAAACCATCTGAGTTATTTTTAGATGAAGTCAGAAATGAAAGAATCTAAAGATGACAAAGAAGGTTAAGTTGTCACAAGGTATCCGTAGGGGAACCTGCGGATGGATCACCTCCCTTATTTTTTCAGTAAAAATAAAACTGAAATTATAATCAAAGAATATAAAAAGTTAAAAACATTCAGAGTTGTAAGGGCCTGTAGCTCAGTTGGTAGAGCGCGTCCCTTGCACGGATGAGGTCTCGGGTTCGAATCCCGACGGGTCCATTCTTTCTCCAGTATCATTTTTTATTATCAAATAAAATCATATTCAAAATTTCAAAAATCAAGAAACTCAAAAGAGTTTCTGGATTCCGAAAATCCTTTGGATTTTCATAATTTTGAACGCGAACAAAATAAAAAATTCGTGGACATATGCAACTCGCAATCGCAAGATTGTGGGTGAAGGTCGATCATAATTGAAATGAGACAGTTAGTAGAAGAGTTCAGAATAATTAAATTTCTATGAAATTTAGCTGGAGAACCATGATAATATTTGACAAGCTCTTTTAAGCTGTTAGAAGGATAGCTTGGTTTGGACTGCGAAGAAGGACGCGACAAGCTGCGATAAGCTCAGGCGAGCCGCATGTAGGCATAGAACCTGAGGTTTCCGAATCTGAAACAGTTTTACATAAACTGTAAAAATGCTCGTCGTAAAATCGGGGAGCAAGCGAACGCAGGGAATTGAAGCATCTTAGTACCTGCAGGAAAAGAAATCAATAGAGATGCTGTTAGTAGCAGCGAGCGAAAGCAGCACAAGGCAAACCTAATTTTTTATTGAAAGATAAAAAAGATGTGGTGTCAGTGCACTTCTAAACTCATAACTTCAAACTTCTCTGGAACGAGAGGCCTTAGAGCATGATAGCTGCGTAGAAGAAATGAGCATGGAGATTGCTGACAAAGAGTAGCACTTCCTGGATTGGAGGTGTGAATACGGCACTACTATGTGCCAACTTTAAAAATGAGTCCAAGTCCGATAGCGAAATAGTACCGCGAGGGAAAGCTGAAAAGCACCTTTGACGAGGTGTGAAAAGACTTCAAATCTAACAGTTATTGATAGTTACAGCGTTGAGTTGTAACGTGCGTTCTGAAGAACGAGCCAAGGAGTGAAGGTAAATGGCGAGGTTAATTATCTTTGCGATAAGAAGCCGTAGCGAAAGCGAGAGATCGTATGCAAAAAAGATCCGCGTATGAAAATGCGTCGAGTTATTTACCTTCGACCCGAAGCCAGATGATCTATTCATGCTCAGGGTGAAGTCTTCCTAACGGAGGATGGAGGCCCGAACAAGTGTTACGAGCAAGTATTTTGATGAAGTATGATTAGGGGTGAAAAGCCTCTCTAATCTGGCGATGTCTGGTTCCTGCTGAAATATACTTTAGTATAGGCTTGTTGCGTTGACTAACAAGGTAAAGTACAGATTGGACTTGCAGAGGATTTTTCCTACGGAGTACTTTCTAACTAAGAATTTGTTAGTAACTTGCAACAGGACTCAGGGCTGGGGCGTAAGGTTCCAGTCCGAAACCGGAAAAACGGAGATTGAGGTTAAGGTCCCTAAGAATATGTTAAGTGTGTACGAAGAGTGTCTTGAACCTGAGACAGTGGGGAGGTAGGCTCAGAAGCAGCCATCCTTTAAAGAAAGCGTAACAGCTCACCCATCGAGGTTCTCGGCCTCGTAAATGGACGGGGCTAAACATATCACCGATACCTCAATGTTATCCATTTGGATAATCAAGTAAGCAGGCGTTCTGTTCGAGTAGAAGCATTTTCGAGAGAAAGTGTGGATTGAATGGAAACGAGAATCTTGGCGTAAGTAGGAGCAGAGTCATGTGAGAACCATGATCACCGCAAGAGTAAGGGTTTCTCGGCAACAACGATTGGCCGAGATTTAGTCGGTTCCTAACTGTTTTCTTAACTGAGAAACGGGAATGGGAATCACGTTAATATTCGTGAACTACTTAGGTGCCGCAAGGCGTTTTTTTGATTACATTTTATGATAAGCAGAGAAATTTGAAAGGATTTTTTTCATGTCGAAATTTTTGGAGTGTTGTAATAACGAGAAGAAGACCAAGACATGCGACGAAAGTTTGCTGATTCGTGGAATCCGTGAAAAGTTCAAAAAAGAAAACTAAGTAGCCGTACCTAGAACCAACACAGGTACTCTATCTAAGTAAGATAAGGTGTGAAAGGTATAAGCCAGCTAAGGGAATTCGGCATATTAGTCCCGTGCCCTCGGCATAAGGGATGCCTATTTTTGTATTTTTTCGAAAGATGAAGTGCGAGAGTAGGTTTCAATATCAAGGAAAGCCCGACTGTTTACTAAAAACGTAGCTAATTGCAAATCCGAAAGGATGTGTACAATTGGTGAAGCCTGCTCAGCGTCGGTGTCTCAAACTTTCTTTCAAGGAAGCTAAGGCCCGGCAAGCGGCGGGGGTAACTATGACCCTCTTAAGGTAAAAGTTTCATTACGATTGCCTTATCAAAATTTGGCTATATGCGGAAACATCTGAGAATTCCAAACTACAACGATAAACTTAAAGAAAAACTTATAAGTTTAGTTCGCGTAAAAATGTTATGGATGCAGAAAATCCGCAGGAAAGATTAGATGCTAAATGGATTGTAGGTTTTACAGACGGAGAAGGTTGCTTTCATATAGCAATCAATCGAATTCCAGAAATGAGTTTAGGATGGCAGGTGCTTCCAGAATTCAGAATTGTTCAACATGAACGCGATGAATTGCTTCTTCATAAAATCAAAGAATATTTTGGTTTTGGGGAAGTAACAATAAATCGCAAAGACAACCATGGAATCAGAAAAGAATTCAGAGTCAGAGGATTGGAAAATTTGAATAAATTAGTAAATTTTTTCAAAGAAAATCCTTTAATGACAAAAAAGAAAAAAGATTTTGAAATTTTTTCTGAAGTGATTGGCATGATGAACAGAAATGAACATCTGAAAAAAGAAGGACTTGACAAAATTGCAAAACTGATTTCTGAAATGAATGAAAAACCACAAATAAAGTATCTAAAATCCTCAGAGACTATACGCCAGATTCAGAATTAAAATTCTGAAAAGATATAGTCCGAACTGCATGGCAACATGCAGAAAATAACAGAAATGTTATTTCATCCAAAATTTATCAAAATTTTGGTGTAACATAATTGAGCGTAATACCTTGTCGTCTGAATGGCGACTTGCATGAATGGCGCAACGAGGTTTTCACTGTCCCTAGCTGGTACCTTCTGAACTCTCCCTTCTGGTGAAAAGGCCAGAGAATCCTAATGGGAAGCGGAGACCTTGTAGACCTTTACTGCAGCCTGCTATTGTGTTTTTGTGAAGAGTGCCTAGCGTAAGTAGGAGAGATGAAGCGTAGTTTCGGCGAGGCGGATCGACAATGTAAAACTACTTATTTTTTACGACAATGCTTATCTGAAAAGAAACAGTGGTTGGTGGGCAGTTTGGCTGGGGCGGCACCCTCTCGAAAAGATATCGAGAGGGCCCAAAGACAAGCTCATCCAGGTCAGAAATCTGGAGTGGAGTGCAAAGGCAAATGCTTGTCTGATTGTATTCCGAACAAAAAGGAATGCAAACTTGAAAGAGTGGCTTAGCGAACCTTTGACGTCTCGTAGTGAGACGCAAAGATGACAGAAAAGGTACCTCAAGGACAACAGGGTTGTCGCGCTCGATAGTCCATATTGACAGCGCGGTTTGCTACATCGCCGTCGGCTCTTCCTATCCTGGTCGTGCACAAGCGACCAAGGGTGTCGGAGTTCACGCATTAAAAGGGCTCGTTAGCTGGGTTGAGAACGTCAACATTGGCGTTGCATAGCTGAAAAGCTATGAAAAATAAAATTGACTCATATCGGTGAAGCCTTAATTTCCATTGCTTTACAACAAGCAAAAATTTAAACTGTCGGAAATTATGGTAATACCGAGGGAAGATGAGATTTATGGACCCAACAACACTTGCTTATATCGCAGGATTCCTTGATGGTGACGGAAGTATTTTCTTCCAAATAGTCCAAAGAAAGAATTACAAGCAGAGAATAAAGTTCCAGATAAGAAGCAGCATTGCTTTTTATCAAAAGACAACATTTTCTGAAATTCTTGAATGGTTGAAAAATTATTTTGGATGCGGATATATTCGTCATAGAAAAACAGGAATCAGTGATTATACAATTGTTGAGTCAAATGAAGTGTTGAAAATTTTAACACTTCTGCAACCTTATGTCAGATTAAAAAGAAAACAGATTGAACTTGGATTGGAAATTTTGCAGAGATTAAAAGAAGAACATTCAAATGAAAACTTCTTGGAAATCTGCAGGCTCGTTGACAAATTCAAAGAGCTTAATTATTCCAAGAAAAGAACAATAACATCTGACACGGTAAGTAAATCTTTATCCCCGTAGAGACTGAAGCGAAAGCTGAGAGTGTTGTTTGCATTACGCAAGCAATACTAATACGTCAATCTCCTTTGTACAAGCAAAGGATGATGGTATAGTCCATGCCACTCAAAATATAAACAAAAATAAGAGTGGAACAACATGCGCGAGACAGTTTGTTTGATATCTATTAGGATTGCAAAATTGCCTGAGTGGCAGAAAGCAGTAGTACGAGAGGAACCTGCGTTCGACGCCTCTGATTTAACAGTTATCCTCATAGGGTAGGCTGTGCAGTCACGCGTTGTGCTGATAAGAGATGAAAGCATCTAAGCTCGAAGCAGCCCGCAAAAATAGGCAATAGAGGCCCTCAAAGAAGATGAGGTTAATGGAAATGACGTGTAAGTCGCAAGCGCAAGCGAGCGATTCAGCGTGCATTCCCCAAAAGCCCAACTTTTTTATCTTCGTAAAAAAAGATAAAAAATGTTTAGGAGTTTCTCAAATATAATTCATGAAAATGAATCATAATTGATTGATTTATTTATTTCCAGAAAAATTTTTCTACTAACTGTCTTTGTTTCTTTTTTGATATGTGTTCTCTTTCTAAGCCAAATTCCACATGAATTCAAAATATTTTTTATAAGCTTCATTTATTTT
>PEVX01000034.1 GCA_002780285.1 Candidatus Pacearchaeota archaeon CG06_land_8_20_14_3_00_35_12 | reverse complement strand
CTGATTACGACGCCATTCTTTGACGCGATATCCTTAATTGCACCACAAACATTATTCAATTCTCCAATGTTTGTGCTTGCCAATTTTATCCTTACTTTAGGCATTTTAAAACACAATTATAAAAAATAATACAAAAGAGGGTATAAAAAGCTTACGTAAGCTTTTTATTTTTTATTAAGAAATTTTGTCTTTATAACTTCAATATTGTTAGTAGACGCTATCTCCTTAAGGGTTCTTCTAAGATTTTTGAAAGTTTTGCTATTCTCATTAAATCCCAAAAGATAAATGTTTGCAACATATTTTCTTGATATATTAAAACGTTGATAATGAATTGTTCCTTCACCTTTTATCACATAAATTTCATTTGTCAATCCAAAAACTCCTTTTTGAATATCATTTAACGTGCCACTCTCCTCACAGTTATGGATAAGGGAACTATTTTTCCTTATGACATTTTCTACTGCAATTCCAATCAAATTATCTTCAAGAACAGTATATGGCTTGTTAAAATCAATTCTGTACATTTTAAATTTAATAAGAATTATGACAATTCTTAAAGATTATTATAATACAGAATAATACTAAAAGTTAGAATTATACAAGTTTCTTCTCGACCAAGTCAATGCAGATTCCTGCGGCAACTGTTGCTCCTGCGTCTCTGATTGCGAATCTTGCCATGTGCGGATTGACTGATTGTTTTTCAATTACAAGTGGTCTTAATGGCTTGATTTTTACAATTGCAACATCTCCATTCTTCAAAAAGTCTGGATTTTCCTGAGAAACTTGCCCTGTTTTTGGGTCAATTTTCTTTTGCAATTCAATGAATTGACATGGAACTTGTGCTGTGTGAATGTGGAATACAGGAGTGTATCCTTTTGCGATAACTGTTGGATGTGCGATTACTGCAATCTGTGCTGTGAATTCAGCTGCGATTGTTGCTGGCTTGTCTGCAGCGCAAATAACATCTCCTCTTGCAATATCCTGTTTTCCAACTCCTCTTATGTTAACTCCTACATTGTCTCCTGCAATTGCTTCAGTCAGGTTTTCGTGGTGCATTTCAATTGACTTGATTTCACCAGCAATTCCTTTTCCTTCTCTTGCAGGCAAGATTATAACTTTATCTCCGGGTTTCATTCTTCCTGTTTCAATTTTTCCTACTGGAACAGTTCCGATTCCTGTGATAGTGTAAACTTCCTGTAAAGGCATTCTAAGGGGTAATTCTGTTTGTTTTTTAGGCTCTTCAAAAAGGTCGAATTGCTCGAGCAATGTTGGGCCGTTGTACCATTTCATTTTGTCGCTTTTCTTTGCGATGTTGTCGCCAAGATAAGCAGAAGCTGCTATGAAATTTATTTTTTCAGTGTTATATCCTGCGCTTTTCAATAATTTTATAATGTCTTCTTTGACTTGAAGGTATTTTTTTTCGTCAAATTCAACTGTATCCATTTTGTTGATCAAAACAGCCATTTGTCCGACACCCATTGTACGGCATAGGAACACATGTTCCTGTGTTTGAGGCTGAACACCATCTTTTGCAGATAAAACGAGAATTGCGCAGTCTGCCTGTGAAGCTCCTGTGATCATGTTTTTGACAAAATCTTTGTGCCCAGGTGCATCAATAATTGTAATTTGGTATTTCTTAGTCATTAATTTCCTGTAGGATAAGTCAATTGTAACTCCTCTTTCTCTTTCTTCTTTCAAATGGTCCATGACAAATGCGAATTCAAAACCAACTTTTCCGTGTTTTGCAGCTTCATCCTTTAGTTTCTTCAATTCCTGTTCAGGAACAACTCCTGAATCATAGAGAAGTCTGCCTACAGATGTTGATTTTCCGTGGTCAACATGACCTACAAAAACAACATTCATATTTAGTTTTCCTGCCATTTGTAAAAATATATTGAAAACCTGAATAAAAATTCAAGTTGATATTTTAACATTTCGAAAATTTGATTTATAAACCTTTCGCTTGCGAAAGGTTTTATACTAATAAAAGCAAAATATGTTTTGATTCGCAACTTTATTTAAAAACCGCTGAAAGCTAAATTAAAAATCAAAAAAGATGGCTGGAGAAGAAAGAAGTGGTGAAAGGCCCGCATATTTTCTTGAAGCAGAGAATATTCCTGAAGCTTTTGAAAAAGCAATGAAAAAAGTTTGGTTTGATGGCGTTCCTATAAAAACTCAGTATGACAAGCCAGGCGACCCAGAAAGCAAGGATGCTGCAGTTCTTATTCGCGTTAAAAATCCATTTGCCCAGCCAAGATTTCACAGAACATTTGCAGACGGAATAGGTGGAATCGCGGAGTATGTTCAGGAAGTTGTCAATGGAGCTCATGATTATTGGATAAGTTCACCAGAAAACATAATAGAAGAGGTCAAGACAGGCAAGAAAAAAGATACGAAATGGACATATACATATCATCAAAGACTTTTTGAGGCGCCAAACCCGATAGGAGAGCCTGAAAATCAGATTGAAACAATGATTAATAACCTGGCAAAAGACACCTACAGCAGAAGGGCAAATGCAGTTACATGGATTCAATATATTGACGGGCATTTGTCAGACCCTCCATGCCTTCAGAGATTATGGGGGAGAATTTTTGAGGATGAAAATGGAAAAAAATATCTTAATTTTGACAGCGAGTGGCGTTCAAGAGATTTGAAAAAAGCATGGTTTGAAAATGCAATTGCAATCACAACATTGCAAAAAAGAGTTGCAGAAGCAATCTCTGAAAAAAGAAATGAAGAAATTTTAGTAGGGCCATACACGGATTTTTCAAATTCATTGCATATTTATGGCTCATATTTTCGTGAAATGGAGGGAGATCCTGAAAAAGGAGTCAAAACTTTTTTTGAAAGCCTGAGTTCTCGGCCATTCTCATCTGACAATGCATTGAACGCGACATCAAGAACATACACTTCAGAGCAAGTCCGAGAATTATTCATAAACGACGGCTGCGGGAAAGGCTTGGAGAACATGCTAAAAAGAGAAAAAGACATGCCTGAAAAAGCCCGCGCTTTGGTTGAAAAAGACCTTCAAAGATTAAAAGATGGAAGTTATATTCCATAATTTGCCTTAATTTTTAAATAAAATGCCAGAAAAAAAAGGGAAGCTTATTCTTTTCGAAGGAGTTGAAGCCTGCGGAAAATCAACTCAAAGAAACTGGGCTCATGACTATTTTGCATTTATCAAAGGATATGACTGCATTAAAACAAGAGAGCCTGGCACTGATGAAGTTTCAGAAGGGATAAGAAATCTTCTTCTAAATCCAAAATACCAAGGCAAAGTGCTGCCTGAAACAGAACTTTTTCTTTTTGAGGGGAGCAGGGCGCAATTTTCAAACAATATCCTAAAACCAGAATTAGAAAAAGGAAAGATTATTTTCTGCGACAGATTTTTTTATTCCACAATCGCATATCAAGGATTTGGGAGAAAGCTCAAAGACAAAAAAATGATAGGACTTGATACAATCGATGATTTGAATCATATTGCTTCTCAAGGCATCACGCCAGATTTAACAATTATTTACGACCTTTCATTTGAGGAAATGTCCAAAAGAATGAAAAAACAAGAAAGAAAGCTTGACAGGATTGAACGGGAAAAAATGGAATTTCATGAAAGAGTCAAAGAAGGCTACCTTTTCGTCGGAAACCATTACCCAAATGTCTATGTTCTTGATGGGACAAAATCCCTCGGCGAACTGCATGAAGAAACAATTCAAATAATTGAAGAAGAGCTGGGAATCTAAAGCAGTCTAAAGCAGTCTAAATCTTTGAAAGAACAAAGAAATAATGTTTTCTGTGGAAAGGATCCAAACTTATATTTTTCAAAATCAAAAAGTGCTTTTTCAATTTCTCAGTCACTTCCCTGTAGGTCCTGTCTGGATTTTGCTGGGAAATGCTCTGTGTTTTCAGAGAAAAAAGAATCTGCGTGTTTTTGTCTGCAAATTCATCAGAGTTTTTAATCAAAATTTCAACCTGGTCGCGGGAAGGGATATCCTGAAACAGGATATTTATTTTCTTGCCAAACATCGCTTTTTTTATGTATTCAATATCGCGCGCATCTGAAAAAATAGGCGCGATATTTCTCCTTTTCTCAGCAAGCCTTATCAATGGAATCGCCATTTCAGCTGAATTTTCAACAGCGAATATGATTTCATCTGTCAAATCAGAAATATGGCTCACTGTTGTTCCTGTTGATGCGCCAAGGTAAAGAACAACAGCATCTTTTGGAGGAATAATTTCTTCGATTCCTTTTCTTATCGCTGCGCACCACTTGCTCTTCAGCGGATTCCATTCTCTGTATAGTTTTGATGGCTTTCTCGGAGTCTTGTCTTTGGTAAAAACCATTCTATTCATTATTTTTATCCGTTCGCTGTTCATTCTTCGTTGTTCGTTCGTTTTTCATTAAAAATAAAAGCCCTCAGCCGCCGTCGTGAGGTTTCTCATCATCGGGCTTTTATTTTTTATTGTGATTTGCTGAAATTTCTGAAATAATCCACTCGCAGATTCAGGCTCAATTTATTTGCCAATTGTCTCGCGCGTTTTCCTGCTTCTCTTGGTTTTACCCCTTTTTTAATTCCAATTCTTACTGAATCATAGATCAATCCGTATTTCGGGCAAGAGGTATGCTTTGACATGTGCCTGAAAAGCGCTTTTTCAGCTCCGATAATCTGGATTGTGCTTGAAGGCATTCTTGAAATTCTGTCAATCCCTCCAACAGAAGCAATTAATTTTCCCAAAATATAAGCTTCAACCAGTTTTGAAGAGTTAGGAAGATATTTCCTGACAAGTTTTGCCTGAATTTCCTCTATTTCTTCGACAGCAGCTCTCTTGTTCTTGATTTTGCATTGTTCATCATCAAGGAAATCTATGAATTTTTTCACGAATCCCCGTTCCTCGTCGTCTAAAATCAGCCCGTCTTTTGAATCAAAGTCTGATTTTTTCATATCTTTGTACAATATCTTGGGGTCTTGAATGTTGGAATAGGGGTAAATCAAGAGATAAAGCTCTTTAAGACGGCCGTAAAAATTAGGATTCTGATATCTTTTAAGATCCTCGGCAATTCTTGTAAAGAAAATTATTATTTTGTCTTTGTTTAATGCTTCGTGAACTAACTCTTTTGACCTTAAAATATTCCATTCAACAATTTTGTCATTTTTCATTTTTATAAAAAAAATCCTCGGATTATAAAGGTTTATATTATATGAAAAATCAGAAATAATATGAACAAGCTGATCACTCAAATCAACGCACTGAAAAAAAGCCCTGTTAAAAAATTGGTTGATTCAAGAATAAAAGAGTTTGAAAAGCTTGGAAAAAGTTCTGGCGAGAAAATTTTCGGTGAATTGTGCTACTGCCTCCTGACAGCAAACTTCAATGCTGAAAGAGCAATGAAAATGCAAAAATCCGTCGGAAAATGCTTCATTACATTAAAAGAGCCAAAGCTTGCAGAAAGATTGAAGAAAGAGGGGCACAGATTTCCAAACGCCCGCGCAAATTTTATTGCAGAGGCGAGAAAATTTAAACACCTGCTGAAAACAAATATCAAATCGCGTGATGAAAATTCATTAAGAGAATGGCTTGTTAAAAACGTTAAGGGACTCGGCTTCAAAGAAGCATCTCATTTCCTTAGAAATATCGGCTTCAAAAACCTGGCAATAATTGATTTTCACATAGCTGATGTTCTTGCAAGAAACAAGCTGATTAAAAAACCCAAGTCAAAGCCCACCACAAAGAAAAATTATCTTGAAATTGAAAAGGTTCTTCAGAAACTTGCAAAGAAAACAAAGCTTTCGCCTGCTGCTCTTGACTTGTACTTATTTTACATCGACACGAAGAGAGTGCTGAAGTAATTTCATCCTTACATCAACATGCCACGGTGTTTTTCTCGGCTTTGGATTTATTTTTATTTTTTTTCTTCCTCTATTGGCGCTTATCAGTCCTTTTCTAAAAGCCAGCAGTCTTGTTATCAAGAAAATAATGCTTAATCCTGCTCCAAAGACAATAAGGATAATGTAAACCATATTATCATCGATAAATTGCAAGGCCGCATTTGAAGGGCTTGCTGAATTATTCAATGTAGTCACATTTATCGAGGAAAGTTTAAGATTGTTTAGGGCAGAAATAAGAAGCTCTGCAGCTCTTGAACTGCCTGTGCCTGTGATGTTTACAAGCTTGACTCGCAAGTCAAGCACTGAATTGTTATCAACATCAAAATCTTTTGACTCATTTATCATCAGGGTTGCGGTTATTGGATTTGAAGATATTTCTATTGTTGCAGAAGTGGCAGATATTTTCTGGACCTTCACTTCATGAACAGCTGTTCCCAAGTTAAAAGAAATTTTTTCATTTTGCCTAAGCACTTTGGTGGTTTCAGCCACTTCCTGGCTTACAGGATTGGCTGTTACAAGAAGAGGAGTTAAAATCTGTTCATTGCTTGTCTCAATATCTTCATCAGTATTGGTATTGCTGCCCCCATTGTTTCCACTGCTGTCATCTTCTTCCTCTTCGCGTGTCCAGGTTACTTCTTCTGAAGAAGGATCCATATTG
Organism: Candidatus Pacearchaeota archaeon CG06_land_8_20_14_3_00_35_12; assembly: GCA_002780285.1. Lineage (GTDB taxonomy): Archaea > Nanobdellota > Nanobdellia > Pacearchaeales > PEVX01 > PEVX01. Next base: position 327 of record PEVX01000034.1, on the reverse strand, counting down.
CCATAAACATCCTTGCATCGCACATAAAAAGTATTTTCGCCTAAATCTAATGAAACACTTGTCCAATGCTCTAGGTTATTTGTATGGCTAAATATATCTTCCATGCTATTGTAAGCTACATCATCTGAATCATATTTGCATATGGCATTTTCATTTGTTTCTGCTGTTAAATTTGCCGAGCTGGATGTTGTTGTTCCGCCATTGCTTATGTCTGTTATTGTAGGAGCTATAGTATCAACTGTCAGAGTATAATTTGCATCACCCCAATCATAACCGCTTTCATTATTGTAAGCAAGACAGTTCCAAACATATTTTTTATCGCTCAAT
>PEVX01000029.1 GCA_002780285.1 Candidatus Pacearchaeota archaeon CG06_land_8_20_14_3_00_35_12 | reverse complement strand
TTTGCGAAAGAAACATAAGCATCTTCTTTGAACTCTTTGAAAATCCTTGAAACCTTGTCGCAATGATAGCAATAGCTGTTTTCATCGCATTCAACGCAATTCATCAAATCATTATCGAGAAAAAGGCGCATGAGCTCTATCAGCGGCGTTTTTTTCAGCAGGACTATATCTCCATTCTTTATATTTTCATGAACTTTTGGATTTTTTATAAGCTCTGATGAAATCATCTCTATTTCACTGATTGCGTCGCGGATTTCCTCTTTTTCAGCAGACAGGCTTATCAGCGAAAAATTCAATCTGTTGAGGTTTACTTTCTCATATTCTGAAAAATTGTCTAGAAATTCATCGCATTCATCTATTATCTCGATGTCTGTCTTTGGTTTTCTGTCCATTATGCTTTCAAGAAGATATTTTTGGCTGTTGAAAATAAGGACATCTGCATCTATGTAAGAATTAAACTGGTCATAATATCCGCAGCCAGGTTTTCTCTGATAAAAAACAAACTCTTCATTGTTTAATCCAATATATCTTCTTTTGTTTGCCTCAAGATTCAAATTAACAGAAGAAGGCGCTATCGGGCTCCAGTAAGGGCAGATCGGAGCGATACTCATTCTTTTTACGTCCTTGATTGACTGCAAATCTTTCAGTCTGACATTTTTATTTTCCCCGACATATTCTTTGATTCTTCTCAGATTTTTTTCCTTGATTTCTATAGTGCATGGCAGGAGTCTATTGTCGCAGGAAAGATTTGGGTTTTCGTCTATCAGTTTGTTTGTTGGCGTAAGGAAAAAGTTCAATTTTGTATTTTTTTCCTGCTTCGCAAAATCAGTTTCTTTCAAAAAAGGGCAAAGGTGGTTGTTTCTCCCTGTTATGACCTTGATTTTCAGCTTTTCGCCGCTGCTCTTCAGTATATGCTTTTTTCCGGAGTAATCCTGCTCATACTGCCTCTGCAGATTTTTAATCGGCACGACAATTGAAGTCTTGTCAAAATGCTTTGCAATGTTTAATGCGATGGCTGATTTTCCTGTTCCGCAGGCTCCATGAATGAAGATTATCTTGTTTCCTTCTTTAATTGAATCAAGAACCTCGTTGACAATGTCATTCTGATCTTTTCCGTTTGAAAAAACTAGCGGTTTCAGTTCATTGTTCTGCTCTTTTAAGCTCCACGCCATTTTATTTTTTAAGAAATAGAGTTTATAATAATTTAGAAACAGCCATTTATATATTCTTCTTGCTCATAGAATTAAAAAGATACAAAATAAAAAAAAGAAAGATTAAAAATTTATTTCTTGCAGCACATAGACATCTTACAGATCCCCCCAATTACCAGCGCTGCTCCTATGAACATTGCCCAATTGATCCTCATCAAATAAACGTTTGCAATTACAAGAAGACCAAGGATAAGCATTCCTAATCCTTCGCCCTTGTGATATTTTTCATGCATCATCATTACATTTTTTCTTTTCATTTTTCACCTCCTTTTTATTCGGATTTTACCTCAATTGATGAGGCGTCTTTCTTTTATAAACGTTTTTGAGGGAAAAGTTGTTTTGACATGGAAACCTTTATAAACTGCTTTTGAATTTTATATTTCGTAATAGTTAGCTACTAAGTCAATATTTTGGGCAAAAGGAGCCTAAAATTCACTTAACTTATCACTAACATCACAAATCAAAACATCACGAAATCAAGGAATATAACATAAATCAAACTTGATTGATAAGATAATTTGATATCATGGGCAAGATTAAGCCCGAATCACATATCAATTATATCATATTTAAGGTATAATTTATGGGGAAACTGAAAACTGCATTAGGCAGTTGGCAGTTGTTTGAACCATAAATTATCTTGTCTATTTCTGTTTGAGCTATGTTGTTATTTGTCTGATTTCTGTGAAAAAATTAAATAAAATAAACTAAAATAAAAAATGAAAATAAACAAAACAAAAAAAATTGAAATAGAAAAAGACAATATGAGCAATATTGGGGAGATAATATGGGAAAAGTAAGCCCGATGTCAATCAAATATCTAATCAGAGCAAAGTTCACTGCAAACGGAGTTCTTGAAAAGCCGGATGTAATCGGAGCTGTTTTCGGACAGACCGAAGGGCTTTTAGGAGAAGATCTTGAACTGCGTGAGCTGCAAAAAAACGGAAAAATCGGAAGAATAGAGGTTGAAGTAGAGACTGTTGAAGGAAAAACTACTGGAAAAATAGAGATTCCAACTTCAATTGACAAGACAGGAACAACAATAATTGCCGCAGCTCTTGAGACAATTGAAAGAATTGGCCCAACAGACGCGAAAGTCGAGATTGAAAAAATTGAAGACGTAAGGACAAGCAAAAGAGAATTTGTTGTTGAAAGAGCAAAGAAGCTGCTTGAAGCCCTGCATTCAGAAGGCCCTGAAACAAAGGAAATGGCAAGCGCTGTTTTTACAGGAGCTCGCGAGGCAGGACTTATTGAATACGGTATTGATAAATTGCCAGCAGGCCCGGCTGTTTCATCTGATTCTGAAATAATTGTTGTCGAAGGCAGGGCTGACGTAATCAGCATGCTTAAGGCAGGAATAAAAAACGTGATCGGAATAAGCGGCCCCGAAGTTCCAGAAACTTTGAAGAAATTAGGCAAGGAAAAAGAAATTACCTTGTTTGTTGACGGAGACAGAGGCGGGCTTTTGGTTGCAAAGAAATTTGTTGATGCTGTTAAAACAGCATATATTGCACAGGCACCATCAGGAAAAGAAGTTGAAGAATTAGTTGGAAAAGAAATAATGCAATCTTTGAGAGGAAAGGTTTCTGCATCTGAATTTTTCAAATCATCTGAATATCAGAGAAAAGAAGAAAGAAGTTCAGATGAAAGAGATTATGTTATGAAGACAGGCAAGCGAGGAAGGAAATTAAAATTCCGTCCAGAGCACAGCAGAAGGAATGTTTTCAGGCCACGAGCAGAACCTGTAAAAAGAGAGCAGGTAAAACCAACTGACGAGGAAAAGCAGAAGCTTCATGAATTTTATGAGCAAATAAAAGATTCCAGGGATGCCTTGCTTTTGAATGATAGAATGGAAGTCATGAAAAAAACAGCCATCACAAATCTTCTAGATACATTGTATAATGCAGAAAGACTGAATAGGCAAGTCTATGCAATTGTAATGGATGGAATAGCCACAACTCCAATTGCAAAAGTTTCTGAAAGAATCGGCTGCAGGTTTATCGCAGCACGAAATTTTTCAATTGACCGAGAAACATCTGTTTATCTGCTTAGCTTCTGAAAAAGTTTAAATATCTCTTTTTCCATATTATCTTAGATATATTAATGCTAAAAAGATGGTGAAAAGAAAAATAGCTTTTAAGAAAAATAACAAGACTTGGAATTTCAAGCTCCCATTGCCAGGCTGGAAATTGATTACTTTTATCTGCGTTGTAGTTTTAATATTATCTATATTTCTGTTTTTCTTTTATACACAGCCATGCAAGGATGATCCATGCTTCAAAGATGGCTTGGCTTCTTGCAAGCGCGTGAGTTATACAACAACTGTCAATTCTTCGACATGGAGCTATGATGTAAAAGGATATTTGGGCAATGACTGTCTTACAATAGTCAAGGCTGTTTCTTTAGTAGGTGATGAACAAACAATTGCTGCTTTGCAGGGCAAGGAGATGTACTGCTATCTTCCAAAAACTCTTCTTGCAACAGGAATACTGCCAGAGCAGAAAATTGAATACTGCCACGGGCTTTTGAAAGAAGGAATTCAGGACATAATAATTGAAAGAATGCATTTGTATATTGTTCAAAATCTTGCGCAAAAAAATCAGTCTGCGCAGTGGTGATTTTATTTTCAATAAATTTTCTTCTTTCTTCAGAGGGCAATTTTTATAAATGAGGTTTTTCTTTTATAATTATGAAAAAAGACAAAGGTGAGTTTAAGGTCACGCCATGGGAAGTTTCAGGCAATGTTGATTATGACAAGCTTGTCAAGCAGTTTGGAACGTCTTTAATTTCTGATAAAATCAAAAAAAGGCTTGCGAAATGCCATCCTTTGCTGAGAAGAGGAATTTATTTTTCTCACAGGGAATTTGACAGATGGCTTGATGCTTATGACAAGGGAAAAAATGTTTCTGTAATAACTGGCAGAGGCCCTTCTGAAAGAATGCACATCGGGCATTTGGTTCCTTTTTTAGTCGCGAAATCCCTGCAGGATGAATTTGACTGTGAGGTTTTTATTCCAATTTCTGATGACGAGAAATTTTACACAAAAGAAGGCATGACTTATGAAAAGGTGATAGCTTATGCTGTCGATAATATAATTGATTTGATTGCACTTGGCTTCAAGCCAGGAAAAACTTTCATCTTCGAGGATTTTGTATATACAGAGATTTACAAATATGCTGCGAGAGTCGCAAAAAGAATAACATACTCGACTGCAAAAGCAGCATTCGGGCTGACTCCTGAACAGAATATTGGCTGGAGCTTTTATCCTGCAATGCAGGCAGCGCATATTTTATTTCCGCAATTTTACCGCGGAAAACATGTTTCAGTGGTTCCTGTTGCAATTGACCAAGACCCATTCATAAGATTAACAAGGGATATTGCAGAGCACAAGGATTTTGATTTTGAAAAACCGACTGCATTGCATGCAAAATTTATTCCTTCATTGTATGGAGAGGCAAAAATGTCATCTTCTGGCGAAGGGGTTATTAATTTGACAGACACTCCTCAGGAAGTTGAAAGAAAAATTCGCAAGTATGCATTTTCAGGAGGCAGAGATACTATTGAAGAGCATCGAAAGAAAGGCGGAAATCCCGATATAGACGTTTCGTTTCAATATTTGAATATGTTTTTTGAACCTGATGATGCCAAGCTGAAAAAAATTCATGATGATTATAAATCAGGAAAAATGCTTACTTCTGAGCTGAAGCAGATTCTTATTGACAAAATAAATGCTTTTTTGAAAGAGCATCAAAAGCAGAGAGAAATCGCGAAGAAGCATTTTGATAAGTTTTTGCTGAAATATTAAAATTAATATTTTATTGAAAGAATTTTTCTTGCAGTAGGTTTTAAATAGCGATTTAAATCTGTTTTTTTATGGCATACAGCGCAGTAATATTTGATATTGATGGAACATTGGTTCATACAATGCCTGAGTATCGCTACGAGCTAATCGGAAAATCATTAAAAGAGCTTGGAGCTAAATTTTCTGAAAAAGCTGCTGATAGATTTTGGTTTGAAGGCGATAGGGATGCAATAATCAGAGAATGTTTCAATCTTGAGCCTAAGATATTCTGGCCTGTATTTGTGAAAAATGATTTCCCGGAAATGAGAAAAAAATCCAGCAGAGCCTATGATGATATAGATATTGTAAAAGAATTAAGGCAAAAAGTCTGCAAGACAGGAATTGTTACAGGCGCTCCTCCTCATGTTGTGAAAATGAATTTGGATTTGATTGGAGAGGAAAATTATGATGCTATTGTTATTGCTAATTATATAACTAAAATTAAAACAAAACCCCATCCTCAAGGATTAGAAGAATGCCTGAACTTATTGAATGTTGATAAAAGCGAAGCAATATATGTTGGAAATGGTGATGAGGATATTATGACTGCAAAAAATGCAGAGGTTGATTCTGTTTTGCTGATAAGAGGTGAGCATGATGTGCCTAATCAAATTCCATTTTATACAATTTATTCTTTGCATGATTTGAGAAAACTGGTTTGATTTGGATAGTTTTTTATATTTCATTTTTTTATTATTATTATAAAAAGAGGAAAGGAAAAAATGTTCAAGCATGAATTGAGATTCGGCCCTGCAGGAATGCCTATTGGATGCAAAGGAAAGACGCTTGTTGAAGGAATTGAATATGTTTCTAAAGAAGGGTTGAATGCATTTGAAGTCGAGTTTGTTCGAGGAGTTAGGATAAAAAAAGAAATTGCGATTGAGGCGAGGAAAATTTCAGAGGAGAAAAATGTGCTTTTATCTTGTCATGGCCCTTATTATATTAACTGCTGCTCTCCTTTGAAGGAAAAGCAGAATATTACAATGAGAAATATTTTGCAGACTGCAGAAGCAGCTGCTCTTCTCGGCGCATATACTATTGTATTCCATCCAGGATATTATCAAAAGCAAACTCCTGAAAAGGCATTTGACAATGCACTTGAGATTTTAAAAGAGGCATTGAGAAAGATGAAAGAGAAAAAAATAAAAAATGTTTTTTTGGGATTGGAGACTGTTGGAAAGAAAAGCCAGTTTGGCGGTTTGGATGAAAATATTGAGCTTTGCAAAAAATTAGGATTGCAAAATGCCCGAGTCGTTGTCGATTTTGCGCATATTCTTGCCCGCGGAGATATTATTTTGAAGACAAAAGAGGATTATGAGGAAATTTTTTCGAGATTAAGGAAAGGATTGGGCGCTGAAGTGCTGAAACAACTGCATTGCCATTTTTCCGGCATTGTTTTTTCTGAAAAAGGTGAAAGGCATCATGTGCCAATTGGAAATATTCCGCCTTTCAAACCGCTTGCAGAGCTTATTTCAGAAAAAAAATATAATCTCACAATTATTTCTGAATCTCCTTTCTTGGACAGGGATGCTTTGAAGATGAAGAGAATTGTCGAGGGCATTTAATATTAATTTATTGAATTTTTAATTTATTTTTCTATTCTTTTGTGTTGTAACTTAAAAGGTAAAACAAATCGAAAGATTTAAATAGAGCTATATTGTGAAGTTTTAATAAATACAAAAATGAAAATGGCAAAGAAAACCTTAGGTTTGTTTTTTGTCTTTTTGACAGCCGTATTGACAGTGATGACTGCAGTTAGTGCATTAGACAATGTTGCTAACTTTGGCGTTGAAGTAAGAGGACAAAGTTTGAGTGGTACTGTTCTTTCTGTTTCTAGAGGAGAAACACTACCAGTTCATATTGTCTTCCAAGCTGTTGGCGATGGTCAGGACATACAAGTATCTGCCGAAATAAAAGGTTACAGAAGAGCTATAACTGATGAAACAGCACGTTTCGATGTTATAGACGGCGTAACTTACGACAAATACGTGTATCTGAAAATTCCATCAGACATCAGTGCAAATGATGACTATTTGCTCAACATCGAAGTAACAGCAAAAGATTTCGTCTATACACAAAGTTATACAGTTGAGCTACAGCGCAACTCCTACACTCTCGAAGTTTTATCTGTCGAGACACCAAGTGTTGTTGCTGCAGGCAAAACTTTGACTGCAAACATTGTTGTTAAAAACCGTGGAAGCCACGACGCAGAAGATGTCTACGTAAAAGCTTCTATTCCAGAACTTGGAGTAGAAAAAACTGTTTATGCAGGAGATCTTTTGAATGCTGATTCAGAGCACAGAGACGATACAGTTGAGAAAACAATCGCATTGGTTGTTCCATCATCCGCAAGGAAAGGAACATACAATTTGGTTGTTGAAGCATACAATGCTGACACATCAGTTACAAAGCAGAAAGCTATAACTGTTGACGGCGTTGGTGAAACAACTGCAACAGAAATTCTCTTGAAAGAGGTCAGCAAGAAAGTCGAACAGGGCAAATCCACAGCATATGAACTAACCTTGGTTAACTTAGCTGAAACTTCACAAAGTTACAGCATAGATGTTGAAGGAGCAGACGGCTGGGCAGTCGTTCAGACAAACCCCGCTGATCTCACATTAGCAAAGGAAGCAAGTCAATCAGTTACTGTTTACTTGACTGTAAGCAGCGCTGCAACAATTGGCCAGCACAACCTTATCGTTAATGTTAAATCCGGAAACACAATGTTGAAACAGGTAAATCTTGTAGCAGAAGTTCAAAGAGCAGGGGAAATTAACGCATTGACAATCTCAGCGATTGTTCTTGCAATAATCCTTGTTGTTTTGATCGTTGCTTTGGTCATGATAAAAGGCCAGGGCTCAAACAAGGTTTCTGATGAAGAAGTCAGTTATTACTAAGTTTAAACAAGTGTTTGGATAGAAATCAAATAAGGCTGTTTGACAAAAGCAACTTTTTAATTTAATTTTTTTATTTGGAATTTTGTTAAAATTCCTTTGTTTTTCTTTTTCTTTTATTTTTTATGCGCTATTCATAAGCCTCTTTTTCTATTTTTCCTCTTCTTTCTGATATTTTTCAATTTTTATGTTCATTATTGATTTGCAAATATGTTTTTATGTTGCAATAATCTTTTTAAAAGAGTAGAACTTTAAAAGTGACAACAATTTTTGGTGAAAAAAGAAAAATGAAAAAGAGCTTGCTGATTTTATCATTGCTTATTGCATTATTTTGCATATCTTTTGCATCTGCATTCGATGTTTCAGCAGATAATAAATCAAGCAGTGTCTGCACAAGCTCAACTTTGATAGCAAATGACCTTGTTTCATTGTCTGCGAACGAAAGCGCTTCAACTTTTTCTGTTACCATTTCTGGAACAGCTTCTGCGTTCACAACAACTGTTCCTTATTCATTCTCATTAAATTCCGGCCAAAACTCAACAATTTATTCCTATATAACTCCTTCAAGCAAAACAGCTCCTGGCAATTATGAGCTGATTGTGAAAGTGGGATCAAATGGAGTTGTAAAGGAATCAAGGCATTCTATTATTGTTGCAGACTGCAGAGGCGCTGAAATCAAAATAGATTCTGTGAGAACAGCATGTCCTTGCCAGACATCAACAATGATTCTCCAGCTGAAAAATAACGGCATGTATGTTGAGGATTATTCTCTTGCAGTGCAGGGCTCATTGAAAAATTATGTTACATTGTCTCAAACCAGAGCTGTTCTTGGAGCAAACCAATCAACAGAAATTTCTGTTGTTGTAAACACAACCTGCAATCTCCTGGGCAATTATGACATATCATTTATCGCATCTTCAAACGGAATAACCCGCGCAACAGCAACAACAAACTATCCTATACTGCCCTGCTATGAATATGAAATTTCAACAGCAAAAGATTCCTATTTAATAACAGAGCATGAAAATCTTACAATTCCTGTTTCAATCAAGAATGACGGAACAATGAATAATACTTACAAGATTAATTTATACGGCCCTTCATGGGCAAGGCTTGAGAACAAGGAGATCTCTGCAGGAATTGGAGGAACAGCAAACACAAACCTTCTGTTGAATCCTGATTTTGGAACAACTGGAAATTTTTCATTAAAACTTGATGTGATGAGCACAAAAGGAACTGTTGAAAAAACAAAAGAAATCCAGATAGCCATTGAAAAAGCCTATGCTGTTTCAATTGATGTTTTGAAAGACAAGGATATTATCTGCAATGCACAACAAACATCTTATGATGTAAAAGTTCAGAACTTGGGAAAATATACTTCTGTTGTTGATCTGGCATTAGAGGGCCCTGAATGGGTTAACTTAAGCGCAAACACTTTGACGCTTGCTTCAAACGAAGAAAAAATTATAAAATTAAATGCTGCGCCGCCATATCCTTCTGCAAATCAGGATTATACTGTGAAAATAAAAGCCTCTGATTCAATAAGCAAAACATCCTCAGCAGACACTATTATTATAACAAGCGCTACAAAAGAATACTGCTTTGCTCCATCAATCACAATTGAAAAAACATCTGTAAGTGTAAACCAGGACTCAGCAGCAACATTGCTTGTTACAATTGAAAACAAGGGAAAATCAACTGCACAATATATTGTAGAAATTGCAGGAACAGCTGCAAACTTTGTAAAATTAAACCCTTCTGTAATCAGTGTTGAGCCCTCAAAAGCTCAGACATTATACTTGTACATTGCGCCTCCTGTAACAATGCCTGCAGGTGATTATGATATCTCAATAAGCGCAAAGATGAATGAAACCGCAGTCTTAGCAAGCAAAGAAGTAAAAATAAATGTAGTTTCAACAGAAATAGAGCTTCCTGCTGAAAACAAAACAAATGAGACAGCAGGAGAAAATGGCTTTGTTAAATTCTGGAAAGACTTAGGAACAAGCTTCAAGAATCTTTATATTAAATTTATCACATTGTTTGCAAAAAAAGAGTCAAATGTAACCAAGGCAGAAAATGTTACAAATATCAGCATAACAATAACTAATTTAACAAATATTTCTGAAAACAAAACTCTAAGCGTTAATATTACAGCAAATATTACAAATGCAACAGAAGAGCAAGCTAATGCAACAAACGCCACAAATGTGACTGCAAATAAAACTGCGAATGCAACAAAAACCGCTGAAGTAAATAAAAGCGCAAATGCAACAAATGAATCTGCAGCGCCAAAAATTATAAGCAAAATTCCTACAATAACTGTGGCGAAGAATTCAAGCAAGACAATAGATATGAATGATTATTTTTCAGATCCAAACAACAAATCTCTTGAATTCATGGTTTTCAAGCAGCAAAACCTGAAACTTGCATTTAATGATTCAAAGCTTACTATTTCAAGCACTGATAATTCATCTGATAAATATGTAATATCTGTTTATTCGACAAATGGCAAGGAAATAACTCCAATGAACTTTACAGTTGTAATTGGCCAATCAGCTTCTGCGAATATGGCAAAGACATGGGATACAATAAAAGAATTCTGCATCACCTATGCCTATTATCTGCTTGGAGCAATTGTTCTTGTTATAATAATAATTATTTTCTCATCTGGCTTTTACAAGAAATTAATCGCTTTCTTTGAAGAAGAGGTTCCTGAAAAGGAAAAAGCCGCAAAAAAAGAAAATAATAAGAACTGAAAGAAGAAATAAAATGGGCGAATCAGACGGCGAACGAAAAATTACTGTTTACAGGATGCCTGATTCAACATACTCTGGTTCTGACCAGCTTTATATTCCTGAATTTACCTGCATTATTAGAAAACCCCGGCCTGACACTAAGGGTTTCAGGGTTGAAATTGTAACAGATTTTAAGCTTGAAAAAGGATATCAAAAAATATCTTTATCAAGGCAGTTTGTTCGAGAGAAAGTTAGAGAAGCAATGACAAAATCCACGACTATTAATTCCCTGCTCGATATAATATATCAAATTAAAACAGAAAAAGATGACGCCTGTCAGCCTCTTTTTAATGAAGTCTATTCAGCATTAAAAGGAAAACCAGGAAAACACTGAAAGCAATATTTAAATAACTCTTTTCTTTTTCTTTGATAATTGTATAAAAGATGAAAGAGGAGTTTTCAGTTCTCGTTGGAGGAAAGGCAGGGCAGGGAATAAAATGGGCTGCTGAGACATTGGGAAAATTCTTTACTTATTCTGGATTAGAAGTTTTTGTTTATCATGATTATGAGTCTGTGATAAGAGGCGGACATAATTTTTCTATAGTGCGCATTAGCAAAGAAAAAGTCTATGCTCATCTTAACAAGATAGACGTAATTGTTGCTTTTGACATTAATACTGTAAAATTGCACGAGAAAAAACTGGCAAAAGAAGGAAAGATAATCTGCGATGTTTCTTTAAAACATGAAGCAGAAAAATTGACAAAGAAAAAAATAATTGCCTTGCCTTTGAATAAATTTGGAAAATCAGCAAACGCCGCTGGAATTGCTGCCTGTCTGCTGATAAGAGGCTTTGACACATATGAGCTGCTGAAGATTATCAAAGACAAAAGAATCTCTGAAAATATAGTTGCTGTTAATGAAATAGAGCAGATTCTCGGAAAAAAAGAAACAATCAATTCTAAGCACAAATTAAAAATAAATAAAAAAAGAGAATTCCTGAATGGAAGCGAGACAATCGCAGAAGGATTGATTGCAGCAGGTTTGCAAAGATATTTTGCATATCCAATGACCCCTTCTTCAATTGTTTTGCATTATCTGGCAAAGCAGCAGAAAAGATTCGGGCTTGCAATACAGCCTGAAAATGAAATTGCAGTTGCGAACTTGGCTTTAGGCTCTGCATATGCAGGATGCAAGACAGCTGTAGGAACATCTGGCGGAGGTTTTGACCTGATGCATGAAGCATTAAGCTTGTCAGGAATGGCTGAGATTCCTTTTGTTGTTGTAATGGCCCAGAGAGCAGGCCCAAGCACAGGAGTTCCAACATATTCATCACAATCAGACCTTATGTCTGTGATTAATGCAGGACATGGAGAGTTCCCTCGATTTATTGTCGCGCCCGCAACAATTGAAGATGCTTTTTACTGGAGCAGCCGCGCAATGAATATTGCATGGCAGTTTCAAATTCCTTCTATTATTCTTGTGGACAAAATGATTACAGAATCAGACCAGTCTGTTGAGCTTGACAGAAAAAAAACAAAGAATATGAAATTTAACATTGCTTTTCCTGGCTCTATCTCCAAAGCTGTGAAAGTGTCTTCTAATGAACATGATGAACAGGGATTTACGACAGAAAATCCAGAGATTATTAAAAAAATGCAGGAAAAAAGAATGAAAAAACGAGAAAATCTTATAAAATTCCTTCATCAGGAAAAAAGAGTCAGATTCTTGGGCGAATTGAATTCAAAAAATATTGTTTTCTGCTGGAGCTCTACTCTTGGAGCGCTTGTTGAGGCAAAGAAAATGACTTCAAAGAAATTTGAGATAGTAGCTCCTATAATTCTTGAGCCTTTTCCAAAAGGAGAGATAAGGAAAGCTGTTTCAAATGCGAAAAAAATAATCTGCATTGAAGCAAATGCGACAGGACAGCTTGCATCCCTGCTGAAGCAAAAGCTCTGCATAGACCCTATTAAAATTTTGAAATATGATGCAAGGCCATTCGATCCTTTGGAGCTTGCAAGAAAACTGGAGGAGGTTTTATAAGATGAAAAAAGAAGAAAACTTTGAAACAGCGACGATAAATACCTGGTGCCCGGGATGCGGGAATTTTGGAATTTTGGCAGCGCTGAAAGAAGCTCTGAAAGAATTGAGCAGAAAGCATGGAAAAGAGAATATTGTAATGGTTGGCGGAATAGGATGTCATGCGAAAATCCTGGATTATGTTAATGTAAATTCATTTTACGGGCTTCATGGAAGAACTTTGCCGGTTATGACAGGAATAAAGCTTGCAAATCCCAAACTTCAGGTAATTGGATTTGCGGGAGACGGAGATGCTTATGCAGAAGGCATTGGGCATTTGATTCACGCGGCAAAAAGAAACACAGATGTGACTGCAATTGTTCATAATAATGGTGTTTTTGCGCTTACAACAGGCCAGGCAACGCCTACAGCTGCTTTTGGATTTGTTGATAAGTCAACTCCGCAGGGAAATCTTGAAAATCCCATTAATCCTGTTAAGCTGATGCTCGCGGCTGGAGCAACATTTGTTGCAAGAGCTTATGCAGGAGATATTGAGTTCTTGAAAGAAATAATTTTGAAGGCAGTTGCTCACAAGGGATTTTCATTTATTGATGTGCTTCAGCCATGCGTGAGCTTCAACAATACATTTGCTTTGTACAACAAAAAAGTCTACAGAATGAAAGGAAAGCTCTCATTTGATGAGGCCATGAAAAAAGCAGACGAAACAGAAAAAATTCCAATAGGAATTTTTTACGAGCATCATAAAGATAGTTATGAAGAAGTTGCTTTTGAGAAAAGAAATCTTTTAAAATCCTAAAGCTTTCGGTTTTGCATAAAAAATAAAATAGTTAATAATAATGTCAGAAGCATTGATGACTTGGCAGTTGAAATTCTGAACATAAGCTATAATACTGTAATGACAGCCATGGCTGAGAAGGATTTGGAAGACCCAATAAATGAAATTAAAAGAAGACTTTCTAATAACAAGCGTTATCAGTCTTTAGTTGGAAAATTCAGGAGAAAATTAAAAGAATACACAGAAATAGATTCTGAAATTTACGGTCTAATCGGAGAAATAAGATAATTATACTTTCAAACTTATCACTTTGCTCATTCCGCTGTCTTTGTCAGGCATTGAAATTCCATAGAGGGTTGTCGCGCTTGAAATTATCTCGTCATTGTGCGTGATGACAATGTATTGGGCGTTCTGCATATTGCTTTTCAGCAGTGTTGCAAGGCTTTCTGAGTTTTTCTTGTCCAAAGCAGCGTCAATTTCATCAAAAATATAGAAATGATATGGCTTGTAATCCTGAATTGCGAAAATTAGGGATAGTGCGAGCAAAGATTTCTCTCCTCCTGATAATGAATGGGCATTGACATATTTTCCTTTTGCTAATTTCAGCAAAACATCAACTCCTCCTTCAAATGGATTTTCTTCATTTTCAAGCGCGATTGTTGCAATTCCCTTGCTGCTTACTTTTGCGAAATTTGCAGAGAACTTTGCATTGAGCTCTTCAAATGTTTTCATAAAAGCCTTTTTCTTTTTCTTGTCAATCTCCTCGATAATTTTGGTTATTTCAATTTTTTCAGTCTCAAGTGTGTTTGCTTTCTGCGCAACCTCTTCATACTGGCCTTTCACTTCGCTGTAAACTTCCAATGCGCGCATGTTTACAGAGCCTATAGTCATTAATTCTTGCTCATTATGCTGAATTCTTTTCTCAAGCTCAGCCCTGCCAATATCCTGCATGACCTCCATTCCTTCTGCCTCATATGTTCTGAATTCATTATTCAGTGTTTCATGCTCTGCCTCTATTCTTGCCCTCGTGATTGTAAGAGAATTATGCTCAAGCTCAATTTCCCTGAGCTCAAGCTGAAGCTTCATGATTTCTTCCTGCTGAATCTTTATCTTATTCTGGAAATCAGAACGCTTTGAAAACAGTTTCTGAAACTCGCCATACATCTTTTTTTCAACTTTTTCCCTTTCAAGCGAGAATTCTGTCCTGCCCTTTAGTTCTTCTGAAATCTTTTTGATTTCAGCGTCGATTGCCTGTTTTTCTGCAGGCATTCTTTTTAATGTGACTTGGGTTCTTTTCAAGTCGCTTTCTTTTAACGCGACTTCAAGATTCAAGTCTCTTTCCATCTCTCCAATCTTTATTTTGCTGAGCCTTTCAAATTTTTCAGAGATTTTTTCAATCTGCTCAGAGGTTTTGTTTCCTGAAAGATAATTTGAATGCAAAAACGAAGTAATTTCTTCAACAGTAGCTTTTATTTTGTCAATTCTGCCGTCTTTTACAACCTGGTCAATCAAGAATTCATAATTTTTCATCTTGCTTGTAAGATTTTGATTGAAATCAAGCAGACTTGAGGCAGAATTCTTCAATTCAGCAATCAATTCATTCAATTGATTGCGGAATTCCTTGATGTCTATTTTTTTCTCTTTTTCCCGTTGCTGTTTACTCTCTTCTTTGAGCATTTCAAGCTCATGATCATATGTAGAAACGCTTTTTTTCAATTCCTGCTCACGTTTTTCAAGTTCTGCAAGAAGTTTATTCTGGGTGTCAAGCTTTACAGAAAGCGCAGCGACATCTGCTTTTGATTCTGCAAGCTCCCTGTGGAGTTTTTCCTGGCTTATTCCTGTGTTTTTTTCAATTTCTGAATTAATCAGCTCGATTTCCTTGTTGATGCCATCAATTTTTTCTTTGATTTTGTCAGCATCAGCCCTGACTTCATTCATGTCTGATTCTTTTTCGTCTATATCTTTGTTTATTTTGTCAAGCTCTGATGTTTTCTCGTTGATGCTTTTGTGCAGGATAGTTGCCTTGTATTTTGAGATGTTTTTCTTGAGTGTTTCATATTTCAGAGCCTGGCTGCGCTCTTTTTCAAGATTTCTCAGATATGATGTGCGTTCATTCAGGGTTATTCTTATTTCTTTTAATCTTTCTTCTGTTTTTTCAAGCTCGCTGAGGGATTTTTCCTTTCTTAATTCATAAATTCTGATTCCCGCGACATCTTCAATGATTCCCCTGCGTTCTTCTGCCTGCATTTGGACAAATCTGGCTATTTCATTTTGCAGAATTATATTGAATCCATAAGGATCTATTTCTGCCTGCGCGAGCACATCTAACATTTCCTGCCTTGTTTTTGTCTCATTGTTTATTTTGTAAATATTATTCCCGTTTTTTCTGACAACTCTTGCGATGCTGATGTCGTTTGTCGGAAGGTTGAATGTTTTTTCAGAATTATCAAGAACAAGTTCTACGACTGCCTCAGTGGCTGGCTTGAATTTTTTCCCGCCGTTGTAGATAAAATCTGTTGAAAGGTCTGCTCTCATGCTCTTTTTGCTCAGTCTTCCAAGAACAAAGCAGATGGCATCTGAGATATTGCTTTTTCCAGAGCCGTTTGCGCCGACAATTGTATTGAGAGAAGACTCAAAAAGAATCTCTGTTGGTTTTGCAAAGGATTTGAAGCCCTGCATCTTTATCTTTCTGATATATGTCATGGGCTTAATTAGTTTAGAAGATATTTAAACTTTTTCGGGTTGCAAAACATAGATAGCGACGGGATTTAGCTTGTGATTGTTTGGGGTTTTTCCATTAGATATTCGAATTGGCCCTCTTTATACAGCTGTTCTTTGCCGACAATATTAAAGCTATTTCTGATAAAAAATTCCACTCCTGAAAAATTGTCAGTTGTCACATCCAAGATTAATTTTCTTTTAGGATTGAGAAACTCAACCTGCTTTAATATAAAATGCCCTAAATCCCTTCTTCTGTATTCTGGGTCAATTCTGAAATTTTTTATTTCAACTTTTGAATTGTCTAGAATGTGATAAATAGCATCTCCAATAACTGTTCTGTCGCTTAAGACAATGATATTATTGTATGCTCCTTTTTCAACTCTGGGGATGCATTTTCCGTCAAGCCATTCATCATGTTTAGGATAGAATTGTGGCTGTATCAGCATAAATTCTCTCAAAAGCCCCAGTTCTTTTTCATCCTCAACACTTTTTATTAAGAGGGTGTTTATGCTGCTTTTAATGTCCATTTTCTTTTCAGAAGAATTATGCAGGAGATATATAAAGATTGCGATAAAGACTTAGAACTCGCCGAGTTTTTTCTGCTTTCCTTTTGTTTTCTCACAGGATTTCCTTAAAGTGCCCCAGCTTTCTCTTAAAACTCCGGCGCTTCGCAGCTCTTTCTCGTGCTTTTTGAGGGCTGCGCAGGTTATTGGATCAGCAGGATAACCAGAGCCAAAGTCAATGCCTGTCTTGGACTTGAGCTTTTCAATTTCATCGTCGCGGGTGACTTTGGCGACAATTGAAGCTGCCGAGCAGGCTAAATGATTGACATCTGCCTTATGCTCTACATAGAAATTCAGCTTGAGGTTTTTATTGCTGAGGACTTCTGGCTCAATGAATGATTTCATTGTTTCTTTCCATTTTGAAATGTTTGGAGAAGGGCAATCAACAATAATCTTAATTTCTGCTTTCTGCTTTTCTTTTACTGGAAGTCTTCCAAGGATTTCATTGATTACAGTGGCTATTTTTGCAGCTTCAAGAGTATTTAAGTTGAAAGATTTGTTAAAAACAGCCTTGTCAATTTCCTGCGGAAGGATTTTTTCTATATGTGTGTCTTCTGCAAGCTCTAGAATCTGCTTGAACATTATTTTTCTCTGCTCTGGAAAAAGCATCTTGGAGTCTTTTGCGCCGATTTTCTTTAGAAGAAATTCATTTTCCTCGCGAATCAGGATGCCGGCTATGACCATCGGTCCTATGACAGGCCCGCGGCCTGCATCATCGATTCCAAGAAGATATTTTTCCATTTTGCTTTTTATTTTGCTATTTTAAGAACCGCATCCAGGGCCACTTTTAATTTTCTGATGTTCTCGCTCTCGTCAAAATGCCCCTGGTTGTTTTTTATGATTGTTTTCGCATTTAATCTTTTTTTGAACAATTTTTCATCTGACAAAGGAACATAATAATCATTGCCTGAGAAAATCGCTATGAATTTCTTTGTATGCTGCTTGATTTTTCTGAAATTTATCGGAGTTTCAAGCCATGGCTTTGCGATTGGTTTTTCCTCTGGCTCCAAACCCATAAGATTAAACCAGCCTGCGACAAAAACAACTCCACCGACTTTTGTTTTTTCAGGCAATTTTTCCAGATAGCGCATGATTGCCTGGCAGCCGATGCTGTGCCCGACAAAAAAAGTGTTTTTGTCTGCTTTGCCGACCACTTTTTTGATATAATTTGTCCATGAATTTATTTTAGGATTTTCAGTATCAGGCATTTTTGGGATTTCCACATAGAAATTTCTTTTTTCAAGCTCTTTCTCAAGCCATGGAAACCACGCTTCTTTTGGGGTTCCGCCCCAGCCATGGATTATGAAAACTCTTTTTTTCATATTTAACAAAGCAGATTTTAGAATTTAAACCTTACTTAAATCCCGCGAAAAGAAAAATAGCGGGGGTGGGATTTGAACCGCACGACCTCCGGGTTATGGGCCCGGCGAACACTCCTAGCTGTTCTTAGGGTACAATTTTTAGTTGTATTACCCCGCTATGCTAAGAGTCACCCCGCATTTTTGAGAAATGTGAGGTACGCTTTTAAATCTTACTGGTATATTCATTATATATGAGACTTTTCTGTCTTTTTTCGAGAAAACTCTCTTGCTTAAAGTTGATTTTATGCTGACATCTTCTAAAAATCTTTGTGCTTTTTTTAATAATTCTAAATTGGTATTAACAATATTTATTGTACTTTTCTCCCAATTGACAAAACCATCTGAATCTATAAATCCTGAAATAAAACCTATCTTAAAATCAGTATTTTCATTATATTTCATATCGAGACAGAAAAAATAAAATTCTTTTGAATGAACCCTTATTCTGACACAATCACATCTTTTATCCTTAAAAACAAAAACATTCAATCCTACTTTTTCTAGAAGACTTATAAGAAAATCTTTAGTTTTTTTATCTCTTTCAGAATTTAGATAAAATTCTGCGGTATAATGCCTATCTTTTTTATTATGGTGGGCATAGCCATCTCCTGCAAATAAACCCAAAAGATATCCTTTTTCCTTTATTGATAATTTATTTATATTAATCTTTACCACCCCGCTGTAAATTTGAAATGAGTGAGAGACTTTTAAAGTTAACTGAATTTCCAGGAAAAATTATTGATTGGTGGTTCAATTGAGTATTTATAGCTTCTGTATAGTAGTTACAAAATGAAAGATTTAAATATGGGTTATTATCATCAAGATTAATATGGAAAAGCATATTGAAAGACTTGAAAGCGAACTGAAAGAAAGAGGTTTTTCTAATTCAGATAATCCGCTATACGACCTATCAGATAAAAGAATAATGTCAGTTTATCAAAAGCTCCAAACAGATACCAAGGCAGAAGCAGTATCGAGAGATACAACCAGTTGGGATGAAATAAAAGAATGTGTTGAATCCCACATGTCGCAATATGGAGATGGTGCTTTAGTAATAATTTCTGGTGCTGCTCCGCATATTTGGGGTGCAATACCTTATTTGGAGCAAAAAGTTGGAGCAAGATATGTTTCTGCAACATCTCAGAAATTAGGTGTTGATTTAATTGTAAATGAAAAACTTTCAATTAAGTTTGATAAAGGGACAAAAGAAGAAAAAGAACAAAAAGCTCTTGACTTAATTCAATCTCAAATGAAAAAGAGATTTAGCTGTTGTAAGTGAATTGGGCTATGATAAAATTGAAGATTATGTTGCTGACAGGAATGTTAAAAATCCAAGAAATTTAATTTTTGGTGCAGAAAAAACAGGGCTTCATGAATTATATTTTGATAAAAGGAACAGACAATTGCATAATATTTTGCTTGATTTTGTAAAAAGAACAAAATTCACCAGTCTTCTTTATATCGGTGAAGATTTGTTTGTGGAAAATATGAAAATTGCTTTTAAAGATTTTTCATTTAGGGAAGAACTTCCAAGAGATAAAATTCTTAGTTATGCTAAACTCCAAAGAATTCCTGTTGAGTTTGGAGCCTTTGGGCATAGAGAAGTCAATCATTTGGAAGTTTAAGTCTTGCTAGTATGTTTGAATTATGAATTAGCCGAAAATTCTTAAGAAAAAACCTTTTTTTCTTTGATGCTCCTGCTCCTGAACATCTTTTTCATCAAGAACCTGAACTATCTGCTGCTGAACTGGCTTGCTCTGCATTGCCTTTATTTCGTTCTGCTGTGCCTGCTCTTTTTGTATTGTCTCAACAGACTTTTCAACAAGAACACGGGACTTTCCTTGGTTGATTAAAGCCCATTTTAATTCTTCCAAAGAATATCCTTTCTCCATATTTCTTCTCAGATAGTCAACTGTTTCCTTGATATAGTCCTCATCTCTTAATGATCTTGAAGGTCTTCCAAATTCCATGACATTCATTAGGGATGTGCATTTAAAAATATTTTTGCATTCGAGGCAATATTTAAATAATTCTTCGTCCTAAGATATTCAATAAAATGAGCGGTCCAGGATATGGTAAAAAGCCATTGAAAATCAGAGCTTTTTTGCATGAAGCAGGCAAATCAGGAGCAAGAATAACGCATATTGACATAGAAGGTCCTATGATTTCTAAGATAATAAGGCCTGGCGAAGCCACTTATTGCGCAGGCAAGCAGGCTGGAGCGTTTATTGGCTTGAAAAAGTCAATGCTTGCAAGGGCAAACAGATTATTAAAAAGGAAAAAATAAAGAAAATGACAGAAGGCAAGGGGTTTGAAGAGATTCTAAAGTGCTGGAAGCATGAGAAAGTTATAAATGACGAGAAAGTTATTGAAGCTTTCCGCCATGTCAAAAGAGAGCTTTTTGTCCTGCCTCATTTGAAAGAAGAGGCATATGTTGATGTTCCTCTGCCCATAGGATACGGACAGACAATTTCCCAGCCAACCACAATTGCAATAATGACCCAAGGTTTGGAACTGAAAAACGGCCTGAAAGTCCTTGAAGTTGGAACAGGCTCGGGTTACCAGGCAGCAATTATTGGATTTATTATTGGAAAAAGAGGAAAAGTGTTTACAACAGAAATAATTCATGAACTTGTTGATTTTGCTAAACAGAATTTGAAAAAAGCAGCTGCAAAAAATGTGGAAGTGATAGAATCAGACGGTTCAATGGGTTATGTAAATGAAGCGCCTTATGACAGGATTATTGTGACAGCAGCATGCCCTGAAATTCCACAGGTGCTTGCAAAGCAGCTGAAAAAAAATGGAATCATGGTTCTGCCTGTAGGAACATTAGAAGGCCAAAAAATGCTGAAAGTCAAGAAACTTGATGAAGAGGGCAAGCTCTTTGATGTCAAGAATCTGGGTGATTTTGTTTTTGTTCCTTTACGGGGCAAGGCTGGGTTCAGGTAAATTTTTAAAATCAATTTATCTTGCTAAAATCAAGCCCGGATGGCCCAATGGTACGGCGCAAGGTTGCTAGAGCTCTCTTTTGAAAAAAAGAGACTTCGGAGAGAAAAACTCTGAAAATACAAAAACCTTGTTTCTCGTAAGAGATTTGTAGGTTCGATTCCTGCTCCGGGCGTGTTAAAAATGAATAAAAAAATAATTATGATTGGAATTGCAATTTTGCTGGCAGTGCAGCTTGCTGCTTTTTCATTTGCTCAAGATGAAGTTTTGCGGGAGCAAAAACTGCCGACTTTTTTTGCAGATAACATAAGGATAGAGCTTTCGCAAAATCAGGTGAAAGATGTTACTGTTGATGATAAGGAAACGCTCAAAGCAACTTTGTTCAATGAAGAAAAATGCACTGTAAAATGCACTTATTCATTGCAGGGATTTGACGAGAAGATAACAGAAGGGCTTAATCCTGGCCAAAGGACAGATTTCAATATTATATTTTTTGTTCCAAAAGACTGCAGAGAACCATGCAGCATTACTGCTCATGTGGTGTGCAATGACAAGCAAAGCGAAACTTGCCCTAAGCCTATGATTCATGAAACAGATGTCTCTTTTGACCTCATAGAAATAAGAAGCAAGAGTGATGAGATTGGGGGTTTTATTATTTTAGGAATACTTGCTTTTGTGATTTTTCTTATTGTTCGCGCTATCAGAAGAAGGATGAAAAATAAAAAATCTGTTTCTGAGAAAGAAGAAACAGAAGGAAAAAGAAAACTTTCCGCGATAATGTTCACAGATATGAAAGGATTTAGTCGGGAAGTTGGCCAAGATGAAGAGAAGACTTTGAAGAAATTATGGAGATACGAGAAAGCGCTCAAACAAATTATAAAAGAGCACGAAGGACGCATTGTAAAAACAATAGGCGACGCGATAATGGGTGATTTTGATTCCGCAGTAAACGCAGTCAAATCTGCAATTGAAATTCAGAGACTTTTGAAAAAAGAGGACATAAAAATAAGAATAGGAATTCATTTAGGCGATGTCATACACAAAGCAGGAGATATTTTTGGCGATGGAGTGAATATTGCGAGCAGAATTGAGTCAATCTGCGAGCCAGGCGAGATTTACATTTCAGAGGATGTTTACAATCAGGTCAAGGGAAAAGTTGGCGTTGGATTTGAAAATCTTG
>PEVX01000027.1 GCA_002780285.1 Candidatus Pacearchaeota archaeon CG06_land_8_20_14_3_00_35_12 | reverse complement strand
AGTCAGATTTTCAGGATATAGGAAATCAAAGATTTCCTCTATGACGCGGCAACTTTTGATATTTAGTGGCTGCTTCAAGCCAAAATATTTTGCTTACTAATCTTGTTATTTATTTTTGGTCAGGCTTCTCAAACCACCATTTTATCCACTCGTCTCCTGGCTTTTTAATCACCAAAGACAACAAGGGTGTTTTGTATTTCATATATTCCTTGAATGTTCTTCCTGTCTCGACAACATCATCAACTATCGCCTGCGCGTCTTCTGGTTTCTGAACTATTTCCATTCCGTGTTTTTCAAGAGCCAATGCGACAATACACCCGTTTCTTGGTATGCCGAAGATTTTTTTCACATTTAATTTTTCCAGGTTCAATAAGAGTTCTTGAACGAGGTCATCGAATTCTTTTTTGTCTATGTATCTCATTTTCTTTTCCTCTTCTCTTTTTTATTTCCTCTTTTTGAAGTTGTTATCTGTTTAAATTTTTATTTGCGCGCAGAATGACGTCAGCTGCGCGCCCAAGGATTGCTTACTGATAGCAAATAAAGATTAATGTGATTTAAATGTTTTATTTATTTTTATTTATTTTTATTTATTTTGATTTAAATTTTAAAATTAATTGCTTTAAATCTCCAATAATATTGTTGGCTTCGTCTTTTGAAACTTTTATACCATAATAATTTATGCCGTTCCTGATTTTTCTTAAATTATCAAATATATCCGCTTCTCTTGACAAGCCAATGATCTCTTTCAGGAAAGAGGAATAGCATTCATGATTGTATATTTTATATCCTTTTCCTAAAGCCATGCATTCTAATATTTCCCTTAAGGCATCATAAAGAAGAATTATTTTGCCGTAGTATAAGTCATCAGAAAGAGAATTTGCTGCCCTTATTTTGTTTTCTGCAATCTCATTTGTTGATTTTATCAGGTTTTTGTCTTCTGCGACATTTTTTGCGATCCTTTTTTTAATGCATTCATTCCAGTCCATTTTACAAGTTCCCCAGTATCTTATAGCCGTTTAATATATTATTCAGCAGTTCTTTGTTTAAAACGTCTTCTTTTTTTTTGAATAAAAAAAGCTGTATCTTTCTTTTCAGCAATTTTTCAAATTTTTCAGTATTCAATTCTTTTTTATATGGCGAGAATATTGCCAAATCTACGTCTGAATCTGCCTTTGTTTCTGCTTTAGACAGAGAGCCGAATAAAAAAATGACTGGATTTAACAATTCTTTTTCCAAAACTTCCAAGATTCCTGAATTTTTCAGTTTAAGGAACCAGTAGACTCTTGACATGTCAATAAACACCTTGTCCTGCTTATTTGCAAAATAATAGATATAATTCCTGTCTGTCTCTCTTTTAAGCAAACCTTCCTTGCTAAGTTCTAACAATAATTTAGATGCTGTGGGTGGGCTTATCTTTTTTAATCTTGCATATTCTCTCACGCTGATTCTTCTGTAATTGTCTTCAAAGAAAGGTTCTAAATTGTCAATTATATTTAACATATGTTAAGTAATATTTACATCTTTTTAAATCTTTTTATTGTTAAATAATTTAAACACTTGTTAATATATTTTAACAGAGCTTACATCAACTTTTTTCTTTTTTTCCATTTTTTACTCATACCTCAACGCCTCTACAGGTCTGAGCTTTGAAGCTCTTCTCGCGGGCATGTAGCCTGAAATTGCTCCGATGACGAGCGAGAAGCCCAAGGCTCCTGCTATGAGCCACCATGGAAATGCGACATGGAATGCCGAGACTCCCAAGAGGGGTTTTGCGATTGTTTCAACTGTTTTTGCGAAAATCACTCCGATAGCGGCGCCGATTGCGCCGCCGATAAGCCCGTATAAACCTGATTCAAGTATGAATAAATTCATGATATTTTCATTTTTCGCTCCGACTGCTTTCATTATTCCGATTTCCCGCGTTCTTTCAAGAACGCTTGTGTACATTGAATTCATTATTCCGATTCCTCCGACAATCAAAGAGATTCCTGCAATGCCAAGAAGGACGATGCGAATTATTGTGAGAATAGTGCCGACGCTTGCCAAAAGCTGCTCAAAAGTCTGGACAGAAAAAGTTTCCTCGCCTTTTTTTTCATTCCTGAAATCGCGCAGCTCTTTTTTTACATTTTCAGCGACATCAGCAGGCTTGAATCCGTCTTTTGTCTGCACATAAATCATGTCAAATTCATCTGTTTTATTGAGAAGGTCTTTGGCAGTGTCAAGAGGAATGTATATCTGCTTGTCATCCTGCGGATTTCCGATTGATTTTATAATTCCGACAACATCAAAATTCTGTCCATTTATTGTTAAAGTGTCTCTAAGAGAAACGCCTTTTTCAAAAAGCCCGTTGTTCTTTGAATCTTTTGAAATAAGGTTGCCTATTGTAACTTTATCTTTGTCGCTTGATTTGAGATTTCTGCCTTTTTCTGCTGTGAATCCCTGCATTTCAGTTATGATTCTCGAACTTTCATCTGTCGGCAGCCCTATGACCAATGCCTGCTTTGTTTCATCCCTGAATTTCACAGAAGCATACGCATAAATCATCACAGTTGCAGTGTCAACGCCTTTTGTTTTTTCAATCGCAGACAAATCCTTTTCTGTTAATTTTGCAGTAGAAAATCCCGCTGCCATCATTCCTCCTTCTCCGCCGGGCATTATGATTAATTTGTTTGTTCCTAATTTCTGGAACTGCTCTGTTATTGAATACTGCAGGCCTAATGTGACAGAAATAAGGGCGACTACAGCAGCAATTCCAATTACAATCCCGAGAACAGTTAGCCAGCTTCTGAGCTTTCTTCTTGTAAAATTTCTTCCTGCGAGAAGCAGATACTCTTTTATCATTTTTCTGATTAATT
Organism: Candidatus Pacearchaeota archaeon CG06_land_8_20_14_3_00_35_12; assembly: GCA_002780285.1. Taxonomy (GTDB): domain Archaea; phylum Nanobdellota; class Nanobdellia; order Pacearchaeales; family PEVX01; genus PEVX01. Next base: position 4,166 of record PEVX01000027.1, on the reverse strand, counting down.
AATGAACTGATTGGGTTTTGAATTGACTGGTTTATTTATTTTCTCTTGACTTTTATTTCAACCCTTCTTTTCCTGAAAATTCTTCCAATTCCGATGAAAATCCCTGCAATAAAATCCCAAATCTTTTTAAAAATAAGAATGACAAAATCATCAATCCCCTTGTCCTCTTGCCTTTTCTTCCATCTTCTGTATGCAAAATAAAAGATAATCAGGATGATGATTATCAAAAATATTGAGCCTGTGCTTGACTGCTTTTCCCCGAGCTCGGCAGGAGTCATCAGCGAGAATGAAACATTCAGGTTTTCAGAAATAAGCCTGTTGTTTGTGTCCCTGTATGAAAGATTTAACGGCAGGATTAATTTGTTTTTTTTGGCTGTTATCTTGAAATCAGCAGTCTGATAATCATCAGAATCCAAATCTCCGATATAAATTCTGTCTGCTGAGAGAATTTTGTAATCCTCGCCGGGAAGAAGCTGGGCGTCGAGATATTTTAAATTAGTTAATCCGGGATTTACAATTTTTATTGAGACAGTTCCTGTTCTTGTTCTGGTGCTTATTGTTGTTGATTCAATTGCTCCGTAGATTTCAGGAGTTGAGCCGATTTCAAGGCTTATGATGCTGCTCTGGCTGAACTGATTGCCGGCATCATCCTTGTAATTTATTGTTATTGGAACTTTGTAGATTCCTCCTTCTGCTGTCGGAAGCGCGAGAATTTTGAATGCAACTCCTTCGCTGTCATTTGCATTTATCCTGTTTATTCTTTTTTCAGATGTTTCATCATAAGGCGCAAAAGGCATTTCTGAGAAATTCATGATGATTTCTATGTCGCGCATTGAGCTGAACGCAGAATTTTCCAGAGTTATTAGCAAAATTCCGTTCTGCCCCGGCATTATCTGAGAAGGCTCTGTCCTGACAGACTGAACATTCAGGCTCGGATATCTTGACTGGACAGTTATGTAAAAATCAGTGACTCTCCATGAATTGCTTCCGGGGTCGCTCGTGCATTCCACTGTTATTTTGTTTTCCCCGTCAACAGCGTTGGTATCAACCCTGATTTTTTTGAATTCAAGGACAATTTCCTGCCTGCTCCCAAGAACGCCGTAGCTTTTTTGGATTTCAGTTCCTGCATCTGAGCTGAACGGATATTCTAACTTGAGCCTGCATGTAGCATTGGTTGCATCCTCTGTCCCATAATTGTCAACCTTGACATAAAAAGTGAAATATTCCCCTGGAGAAACAGGATAAGGCTCGTATCTCAATGAGCGGACTTCAATATTTGAAGCCTCTGGGATATTTCCTGATGGAGTTTCATTTATTTCAAGAGCAGCCGCGCTGCTTGCCAGTAAAACCAGCAATAATGCAATCAATGGAAACGCGTAAAATTGTTTCATTCTCCTCTTTTTTGTAATATTATATTAGTGTTTTTTATTCTTTAAAATCTTTTGTTGTTCGAATTGTTTGAATTTTCAGACCATAAAAAGCGCTTTTCAAGCACATGGTCATGGAAGATTTGGCCGTCAACAATGTTTATTCTTTTATGGGCATATTTTGCAATAAACGGGTCATGCGTTACAATAACAATAGTCTTGTTGTATTTCAGATGAAGTTCTACGAGTAAATGCATTATTTCATGCCCTGTTCTGCTGTCAAGGTTTCCTGTGGGCTCGTCTGCAAGGATGATTGGCGGGTTGTTGATTAGAGCTCTTGCAATTGCAACTCTTTGCTGTTCTCCGCCGCTTAACTGCATTGGGGTATGCCTCATTCTTTTTTCAAGCCCGACTCTTTTCAAAATCTCTGCAGCTTTTTGGGTTCTTTCTTTTTCGCTTATCTGCTGAAAAAAAGTCGGCAGAGCGACATTTTCCAGGGCGTTTAATGTCTGGACAAGGTTGAAAGCCTGAAAAACAAAGCCGATATGCCTTCCCCTGATAATTGCAAGCCTGCTTTCTGAAAGTTTTTCAATATCATTTCCCTCGAGAATAATCTTCCCTCTGTCAGGCAGGTCAAGGCATCCGATTAAATTCATCAGAGTGCTTTTTCCAGAGCCTGATGGCCCCTGAATTGAAATAAAATCCCCTTCTTTTACCTTGAGATTGATTCCTTTCAGCGCGTTGAGCGCTGATTCGCCCATCTTGTATGTTTTCCACACATCATGAAGCTCAATGACTGTTTTTGCTCGACTGTCTGGTTCATGCCCTCTTTTTTCATGCTCTTTTTCCATTTTAGTTTTGTTGTTTGTTTTATTGTTGGAATTTTCTGTTAATAATTTTATTTCTTTTTCTGGGTGTCTACATTTTTGAATTTTGCCTTGTTTGTAGACACCTGAATTTTAAGCTTTTATTTTTTAAGTTCTTTTCTCAGGGATTTGTATTCCTTCAATATAAGTTCAATCGAAGGCTTGATGTTGCCTGTCCTGTCAAATTCCTTTAATGTGGCGTAATATCTTTTTCTGTTTTTCATTGATATGTTTACAGGAGGAAGTCTGTGCTTGAGCAGAATGTTGTTCAGCAAAAGCCTGCCGACTCTGCCGTTTCCGTCTTCAAACGGATGAATGAATTCAAACTGGTTGTGAATTACTATTGCAAGAACAATGGGTGGAAGCTTGTTTTTATTTTTATTGTACCATTTTATCAATTCTATCAGCAATGGAATGACTCTTGATGCAGGAGCGCCCAAATGAATCAGATTTCCAATGCCGTCGCGGATTCCAACCTCGACCCCTTTTTCCCTGAACTTGCCTGCAAAGTTTTTTGAATTTTCAAAAATTGTTCTGTGGATGTCCTGAATTAATTTCAAAGACAAGTGAATCTTGGATTTTCTTATATAGCTGATTGCTTTAGCAACGCCGTACGCCTCTGAGATTTCTCCCTTGGGCTTGTTGAAAGGCCATTTGTTCTCTTTTAGAATTTCAAAAATCTCATTCTGCGTTATTGTTGAGCCCTCAATCGCATTTGTGTTGTAAGTGAAAAGTTCAGTGAATGCCTGCCAATCCTCCTCTGACAAATGAAATATTTTGAATTTTGCTTTTCTTTTCAGGGACTTAATCAATGCGAGCTCGCGCTTTGAGAATTTGTATTGTATTGGGCTTCTTATTATTTTGAAGCTGTTTACCTGCTGTTCCAGAAGCTCTTTTGCTTTTTCCTGCCTCTGCTCAAGAATTTTCTTTTTTATATTTGTGCCTAAATAAACGCGTATTTTCTGGACTTTTCCGCCTTCCCTGAATGAGTGGGCAAGATAGTATTTGATTCCGTTCTTTGTCTTCCTCTTTTCAAGATACATTTTTTAGTAAATTAGTAATGCAAATATTTTTGGCTTGACCAGCCACTTAAATAAATAAAGTGCCCGCGTCAGGGCAGATATTCACTTACCAACATGAACTCTACATAATACTATGGGTGTCTACATATTTAAATGTATTGGTTAAATCTGTCTACATCTGTCTACAAAGAAAATCAAATAATTAAATCTTGCTTCCTGATATGATGTCATCTAAAGGAATTGAATCGGGATTGAACTGATTTTCATTGATTGTTTTTCTTTTTTGAGGATAAAGATGTTTTCCGCCGTATTTTATCAGATTTATGCCGTACTTTTCAGCAACAGCGCTTATTTTTTGAGGGGCATAGGGAACCATTATTTTTACATCCCTGAAAATTCCATGGCATTTCTTGATTGCATTAAGAATTTTTCTTTCAATTAGATTGTTTGATTTGGGATACTCCTCCATTCTGTCAATTTCTTTTTTTAGGATTGGAGTGTCATAGTTTTCCGCGATTTTTTCAAGCTTTTCCCTGGTTTCTCTGCTGTGGAATTTTTGTTTTTCAAGCGCTTCCCTGATTTTCTGCTCTCTAATCTCTTTTTTTTCATGCCTGCATTCGATCATTCCATTTATGGCGCTGCGGTATCTTTCAAGAGAAGTGTACGAGATTGTTGCGTGCTCTTGTATTTTTGATACTGATCCATATTTTTTATAGAGATAGAGATTTTTTATTATTTTTTCTTCAGAAATAGAGTTGTTTGTGCGGTATCCGCCTAACCTGCGGTTTTTTTTCATTTTTTATTTTTTGCTTATATGGGTGTTTTCAATTCTTGTGATGAGGCTGTCTGCTTTCGTAAGGCCTGGATCTAGTTCTGTAGAACTCTTTTTCTGACATTTTAAAATTGTTTTT
>PEVX01000019.1 GCA_002780285.1 Candidatus Pacearchaeota archaeon CG06_land_8_20_14_3_00_35_12 | reverse complement strand
GATAAATCCTTTAAAGGATATAAACAATATAACAATTAAAACAGGCATTAAAATAATAGAAGAATTTTCAAAAGAAGAGGAAAAATGAACAGAATACTCAAATTGCTAATTTTCTCAGATATTTTTGTTTTGACAGGTTTTGGTTTGATTGCACCAATAATGGCAATTTTTATCAAAGACAATCTTGTCGGCGGGAGTATTGCTGCAGTTGGAATTGCAACAACAATAACCCTGCTTGTAAGATGCATCCTCCAGCTTTTTTTTGCATATTATGCCCAGCCAAAACACAGTTATGCCATGGCAATTTGCGGAACTTTTTTTATATCTGTTGTTCCATTTATTTATTTTTTTGCAACAAATGTTAATTATATTTATTTTGCATCATTGTTAGCTGGCATTGGTTCAGGACTTGCAAATCCTGCATGGTTTTCATTGTTTGCAGCAAATCTTAGTAAGAAACAAAGAGGTTGGGAATGGTCAATCTATAGCAGCTCTGTTGGATTAGGAACAGCAGCCGCAGCTTTTTTTGGCTCTATTTTAGCCTTTAAGTTTGGATTTCCACCCGTTTTTATTGCAGTTGGAATTTTAGCTTTGATTGGATGCTTTATTCTTTTAGGATTGACAAAGAAAGAAGCAGAAAAAGATAAAATAAAAATAATAACTGCAAAAAATAAATTAATTCATCATTAAAATGCGCAGCTTTATTGCAATTGATTTGCCAAATGAAGTTAAAAAAGAGCTTAAACAAGTTCAAGAAAAATTGCCTAAAGAAAACTGTAAGCTTCTTTTAGTTAATCCTGACATTTTACATTTAACTTTGCGTTTTCTAGGAGAAATTTCAGAGAATGAACTTTTCAAGGTAAAAGAAGCTATTGAAAAAATAAAATTTCAAAAATTTGAAGCGCATATCAGCAATGTCGGTTTTTTTCCAGACGAAAATTTCATTCGTGTTGTTTGGGTTTCTTTAGAGCCCTCTGACAAGTTTAAAGAAATTCACAATACTCTCGATTCTGAACTTAAGAAGATTGGAATAAATAAAAATGAGCGATTTGAAAGCCACGTCACCCTGGCAAGAGTTAAATTTGTAAAAGATAAGAAATTTTTTGTTGAGCAAATCAAGAAGATTCCCCTAAAATCTATCCAATTTGTTGTTGATGAAATAAAATTAAAGAAATCCACACTCACTCCAAACGGCCCTGTTTATGAAGATTTAAATTTAGATCAATAATATCTCCTTTCAATCAATTCTTTGATTATTTTGGCTTTTTTCTCATCGAGTTTTTTAATTTCCTTAAGTTCTTCTAAGCTCGCATTAATTATTTTTTGTATCGAGCCAAATTTTTTAAGCATTGCTTTTGCAAGAGAAGGCCCTATCCCTGGAAAGCCCTCTAGAATTATTTGTTGCTGTTCTTTTGCGCTGAAAATTCTTTTTTTTGCTCTTAGGCTTATCTCTTTTGGTCCTCTTTCAAGCCTTTTTGCCAGCACTGTCAGATATTTTGCAGTATCTTCCTCATTTTTTGTGAAAATTATTGGAGTTTCAAAATCAAGCAAGATAGCGAGAATCATTCCACGGATGGCATTTTCATGAACACCTGTGCTGTAAATATTCTTGTTGTCATAGCCTTCAATTATTAGAATGGATTTTTTGAACTGTTTCATTTCTTCAAGCTGTCTTACTAATCTTTTGTTAATCATTGAAGAAATAAAATCTGATATCGCTTTTCTTTCGATTGCAATCTCTCCGATAATGTAGTCAGCAACCACTAATTGTTTTATTTCTGTTTCTGCTCCAAGTTCTGAGAGTTCTGCGAGAACAAGACTGTTCTTTTCCCTAGAATCAACTAAAATTTTCATAAGATAGAAATTCAAAGCGAATTAATAAGGCTTTTTATTGTGATTCTTTAAATTGAAGTCCTTTTTCCTTAAGTATTGTTACCTGCTTTTCTTGATTTTCAAAAGGATTGTTTTTCCTTCCAATAATAACGTCAGCAACTTTTAATTTCATAATATTCTCTTCCTTGATATCTTTTATCTTTTTACAATTTTTATTGAAGAAAATTATCTCTTCTAATCCGGCAGTTATTATTTTTGATTCGCACTTATAGCAAGGTTTTCCATAAAAAAGATTATTTTCTTCTGTAAAATCAATTCCAGTAACATAAATCACATTTCCCAAGCATCTTTCTTTTCCTGCCTGCATTATTGCATTTTCTTCTGCATGAATGCTATTACACAAATCATATAGAACTCCAGAAGGCGCTCCAATCATGTCTCTGTAGCATTTTCCTAAATCTATGCAATCTTTTATTCCTGATGCATTTCCACAGTATCCTGTGCTAATTATTTGATGAGTTTTTGGATTGACAATAACCGCTCCAAATCCCCGTCTTAAACAAGTTGCCCTTTTCGCAACAACATATGCAATTTCCAGAAATTGTTCATTCCATGTAGGCCTTGTTCTAACCATCTTGATTTAGCAGACTTATTAGGATTTAAGGATTGTTATGCTTCATTGATTATTTTTAAAGAAATCCAATTGCTTTTGCTCCTTTTCCAGATTTTTTTCAAAGCTTTTATTCAACTCAGATATTGCTCGATGCATTCTTTTTTCTTTATGAAACGCAGCCCAGTAATTTCCTTCATCTCTTGTGTTTTTTGTTATTAAAATGATGATTTTGCCAGGCATTAAACGGGCGGTTCTTCCTGCTCTCTGGATTTTTCTTATCTCAGAAGGGACAGGTTCATAAAAAAGAACAAGATTCACTTCAGGCAAGTCCAAACCTTCTTCACCAATGCTTGTAGCGCAAAGAATATTTATGTCTCCATTTGAAAACTCATGAATTATTTGCTGTTGCTCGTCTTGCGTTAATCCCCCTTTATCCTTATTGGCCTGCCCTACAAATACTCTGGCCTTAATATCAGAAATTTTGTTTAATTCTCTGCAAATATTGATTACAGTTTCTCTATATTGTGAAAAAACAATCGCTCTAAATTTGTCAAATTTTATTTTTTCATCTGAAATCAGTTCCACTGTTTTTTTTAGTTTTGGATGCTCAATGTTTTTTGCAAGAAATTCGTTTGTAGAAATGTATGCAGAATTAAATTCTCTTTGTTTTACTAATTGTTTTACTGCTCTGCTCTTCCCCTTTGTTGCCTGTTCAAAAATATCCCGAAGATATCTTCTGAATGATTCAAGGGTTTGAGTTTCAAGCAATTCAAGAGCATAATATAGTTTTATTGCCTGCGCGCAGGCAGAAGCACCTGCCAAAATATTAAAGTTTTTGTTTCCAGCAGTGATTTGTCTTATTATTCTCCCCTGAAGCTCAATCAGATTCTTTTTTGTCGGAGGCTGGAATAAAAGTTTCCTATTTTTTAATTCTTCAATTTTTCTTCTTACAATTTCCTGTAAGGGCTTTCTAATTTTTTCGAACTCTTGTGGAAATTCCACCTTTACAATCTCAGTTTGAAGCTTTTGAACATATTGCTCTACATCTTTGCTCTCTCGAGTTCTTATTTCAATCGCTTCTATTCCCAAATTATTACAAATTTCCTTTATCTTTGAATGCTCAGAGCCAGGACTTGCAGTCAACCCTAAAATTCTGGCATGCTTGGCCTGTTTTTTGAATTCTTGAGCAACAAAAACATAATCATAATTTTTTAGACATCTATGGGCTTCATCTTCTATCAATAAAGATGCATTTTCAAGCGAGTAAGAGCCATTTTTCAAATCATTTGCGATAGTTTGTGGTGTGCTAAAGATAATATCTGCTTTTTGCCATATTTCTTTTCTTTTTTCTGGACTAACTTTTCCTGTAAATAGCTGCATATCAGCATAAATCTCAGGCAAATGCTTTTCAAACGATTTTAAGTGCTGTTGTGCAAGAGGCCTTGTTGGGGCCAGAAAGAGAATCTTTTCTCTTGGAAAAAGCTCTATTCTTTTTATTGCAAGCATCAATGCAATCAATGTTTTGCCAATACCTGTTGGAAGTATTACAAGAGTATTTTTCTTTTCGGCAGTTTCAAGAATTTTCTTTTGATATTCCCTCGGAGTGATATTCTGTAGCATTTTAACAATTTTATTTGTCTGCAATAATCTTTTTATACATTATTGTTGTGAAAGAAAAATGAAAAAGATTTTTAAGAGCCTGCTATATGGGGGAATATTGTCCTCTCTCTTGCTTCTTCCGGCGAAAACAAGCGGGCTCGAACAGACGATTTCTAATTCTGAAACAGTAAAAACTAAAAAAATAGAGCGGGTTTTAAGCCAGTTTAATAATCGCAAATGGACAGTTAATTATAAATTTCTTAGTTTTTTCCAAAATTCTAATTGTGTTGAATCATTGACTTCTTATCCTGGCAATGGAAATGCTAGAATTGAATTTAAATTCTTGTCAGAAAACAAGAACTCCAAGCAAAAAGAGCAAAACAAATATATCAAAACAGAATTTGCTGCAAACTCTGGAAAACCCGTATGGAGTGAATGGAACACTGTTTTGGGAAATGGCAGAGCCCTTTTTTCTTTTCCTATTAAGAACATATATTATGAAGAAACAGCAGTTTTGCCTTTTCCATTATCTATTTTTATCAAACCATTTAAAAAATCATTTAAATTAAGTGATAATCAAATAGTCTATGATTTTCCAACAGCAATAACTTCTTATCTTTCAGAGAATATTGAAGAAGGCGTTAAAAAAATAGATGTTTTATTTCACGGCAATATTTCTCCATATTACATCCGTGCAGAAAAATATGGTGGAGAATGGAAACTTACAGTTTCTTCTGAAAAGTCTATCTTGGGCTATGTTTATCTTGATGAGAATAATTTTCCTACTAGTGCAACAGCAAAACTGCCTATGGCAGATATAGAAATATATGATAAACAATTTGAAATTAAAGCGCAAAAATAAAAATTTTAAATTATTTTCTTTCTACAAACAAATAATAAAGAAGCATAACAACGAAAGCGCCAACTATTGCCGCAAGAATTGTTGAGATTATGCTTGCAACACTGAGCAAAATCAATGCAATTGCTGTCAGGGCGATGCTGAAAATCCAAAATAATCTGCCATTATCTCCCCCAAAGAAAATTTTTGCCCCATCCAAATTTCCTATTGGAATCAGACAGAAAAAAGCAAACCACGCACTAAGCATTGCAAACTGCTGAGCTCCAAAAGCCTTGAATATGACTGCAAGGACAATATTTGCATAAACTCCCGCAGCAGCAAAAAGAGCAAGATCCCACTCTGTAAGTTCTGTCCATCTTTCTCTTACTCTAGAAAATGTTGGCTCTGCTTCAAATACAAGAATCGCAAGCCACCATAATCTTCCCGTACTTAGCCAGGTTATGATTAAAGGCAGAACAAACCATATTGGAAAAAGAAATGGAAATTTCATTCTTTCTGGAAACCAAAATCTCCTGAATGTCCATAATTTCATTTCTAATTCGCACCCCTTTTTCCAGGCAGCAAGCTTTTTCGCAAAAACATTGACTGCAACAATCACAAAAGCCGCAATAGTGAGATTTAACCAGATAATCCAGGACTGAACAGCCTGTGTTAGAAGTTCATTAAATGAAACAATGTAGCCTATCAAAATGGCAGAAGCAATCAGGTAGATTATTTCTTGCTTATTTATCTTCATTTTTTAATTATTCATTTAAACAATCCCCTTTTTTTATAAATCTTTCTTTATTGAACATACTCTAAAGTCAATGAAAAAATATATAAATGACCTCTCCTTCGAAAATATTAATTTAAACAACTTTGTTTTTTGAAAAATGTTAAAAATAAAAAAAATAAGTGAAATGATTGGTATGAAGGTGTTTACAGACTCAGGTGAATTTTTCGGAGAGATTGAAGAGGCTAATCTTCTCGACAACAAAATCGAAAGTTGGAGAATGAGAGTTGCAAGAGAAAGCAATGTTTCTTCATTTCTTGGAGGGGCAAGAGGAATTATTGTGCCGCACCAATTTGTAAAATCTGTTGGTGATGTTGTAATTATAAGCAAGGCCGCAATTCCATCAGCATCTTCAGAAGAATCAGACGAGATAATCTAAATCTTTTACTTTAAAAATGGCAGGTGAACAAGCACAGCTTGGAATATTCGCACATCCTTTCTTCTCACAAGTAATTCTCCCATTTTTGCTGATATTTACCGTTGTTTATGCTATTCTTGAAAAATCAGAAATCCTCGGAAAAGGCAAGAGGCAGATTAATGCTATTGTTTCTTTGGTTATTGGGCTGATTGTAGTTGGAGTTCCATATGCTGTTGGGGTTATAACAAGATTAATTCCAGTAATCTCTGTAGTTGTTGTAATTTTATTGCTTTTTATGCTGATGTTTGGATTTATTGGCGGAGGAGAGAAGGGTGGACTTGGCCCTGGAATGAGGATCGCCTTTGGAATATTATTAGGCATAACTTTGATTGTTTCTGTAATATGGGCTGTTGGAGGATTCGAATGGTTTGCAACAAATCTAGGAACTCCTGGAGCAAGTGATTTTTGGCAATCTGTAATTATGTTTGGAATAATCGTAACTGCAATTTCAATTGCAGTTACAAGTGGCGGAGAGAAAAAACCCTCAACTGGGGGCGCTGATTAAAATGAAAGGAGGGCAAAAGGCATAAAATGAAAGGAGGGCAAAAGGCATAAAATGAAAGGCGGAGGAAAACTTTAATTAAAATGAAAGGTGGCGGATAAATAAAATGGATACACATTAAAATGAATGGCGGACGAGGAGGACTTTAATTAAAAAATGGGTAAAGAAGGCGGTTGGTAATTAAATAATTTAAATTAAAAATAAAATGGCAGTAGGATTTTTTTCATTTGAGGAAGTTTTGGTTCAATGGGAATCAATGGGCGTTTTCAATGTAATAATGCCTTTCATGCTTTTTTTTCTTGTATTCTATGGCATTCTCGATAAAGCAGGAATTTTTGGGAAGAACCGGCAGGGATTAAATGCAGTAATCGCGATAGTTCTTTCTTTTTTCACAATCAGAAGTCCGCAAGCGATAGCTGTAACCTCAAAACTTTTTTCCAATATGGCTATTGGCGTTTCAATTCTTTTGGTATTGTTAATCTTGTTTGGATTTGTTTTGAATCCAGAGAAAAACAAGATGTGGTTTATGCTTATTTTCATAACAACAGCAATAGTAATTTTTTCAATAATTGTTACAAATGTAATGAAAGACTATGTTCCTGCAGCAGGTTTTGATATTCAGGCATTCTTGCTTTCACCTCAAATGCTTCTTCTCTATGTAGTGATTGCCCTGCTTCTTATTGCCGTCTTTCCAAAGAAAGAGACGAATTGGGTTGACAAAATTGGACATTTCTTGCAAAAAGAAGTTTAGTAAAAATTAAATACTCTTTCCTTTTAAATTTTTAATGGTATTGACATTAATGAGCTATATTGTACCTGTAGCGGTTTTCATACTTGTTTTCATACTAGTTTATACAATTTTTAAGAGGACTTTGCTTCTCGGTTCAAATGAAGCATTACAGGTAATTGCAAGTTTTATTATTGCCTTGCTTTTCGTAATTGTTCCTGCAGCTCAAAAATATGTTGCTTTAATAACTCCGTGGTTTGTAGTCTTTTTAGTCACAATATTTTTTCTACTGCTTCTCGGAGGATTTACCGCAGGAAAGCTTGAAGCAGTCATGAATCCCGGTCTCGCATGGACGTTCTTTGCTTTGTTACTTATAACTTTTGTAATTTCTGCATCTCAGGTCTTAGGACCTGTTTTGAGGCCATATCTTCCAGGCAGAACCGCAACAGGAGGAGTTCCTTTTTTAATAACTTTGAAGGATGTTGTTTTTTATCCGAGTGTTTTTGGAACACTATTGCTTTTAGTTCTTGCAATGATTGTAACCTGGATACTAATTAAGTCAAAATAGAAACAAAATAAAATATTTAGAATGTCTAAGCTTTTTTTGGCTTTTCTTTTTTTAATTCTTTAATATTTGAAACAAGAGGGCTTATCATCCTGCTGATATTGCCTTCAATCGCCCTAACTTCTGAACCTACAGATTCAATACTTCTTCCGTATTCCTGAATTTTTCCAAGAATGCTTATTTGCATTTTATCCATCATCTCTTCAATTTTTATAATCTTATCCTCAACAACAGCTATTCTTTTTTCAACATCTGATTTGAACTCTTCTATTGGGCCTATTTTTTTCCTAAAATCCCTCCATTTTTCATTTATTATTTCTTCTGTAATTTCCTGAATATATTCTGTATCTGCTTTTTGAGGTGGTGCGGCGGGCATTGCCTGTGCTTCTGGATATTGATATGTTGGATATGCTTCTTCATATTGTGGTTGCTGTACTTGAGCTTTTCTTTCTCTCGGCATTGGTTGTGCCTGAGGAGATGGAACTGGTATTTCTTGCTCTGTTATTGAAGGCTGCATCTCTTCTTCCTCTTGTCCTCCTGCTGAAATTGCCATCTTAACTTTTGATTGATTTAATGAATCATTAATGTCTTTTGCAGTATAGCCCTCATCTTTGAGCCTGGAAATTATTTCGCTGTCGCTCATGCCCGCAGCCTGCATTCCAACAATATAATCAATTAAACTCTGATTTGCCATTTTTCATTTGTTTTAACCAATATGTGTATGCTGAATATTTTTTTCCTCAGGTTTATTTTTTTCCAATGCTTCTTCTATCATTTCTTTTACTTCATCAGCTTTGACAAATTTAAGAGGCTCCCACATTTTTACCATCCTTTCAATTGCGCGGACTTCTTCCTTGCGCGAGAGATTGGTTATTTCTCTTAAAATGCCTTGAAGCCCTTCGGAAACGCTCAAAAGCTCCTCTTTTATTTGTTTTATATCTTCTTTGATTAAATTTATTTCTTTATTAAACTTTTCTTCCTGAGCGAAAAAAGTCTCATCAAGAGCAAGAATCTTTTCTCTAAGCATATCTGTTTTTTCCTCAACACCATTTAGTTTTGCGTTTACAATGTAAGCAAAATCTGCAGTAGAAGCAACTTCTTCAGCCATTTTCACCTCTTGTTTATATTCTTACTTTAAGAAGAAAAATAGGTTTAAAATATTTGCTCTTCCAATGAATAAAGAAAAACGAAAACTATTTAATCAAATTTTTCTTTTTCTACTTGCCCCTGCAAAAAGAGCAAAAAAGAGAAAATGATCTTCAAACCAGAAACTGCCATCTATAATTATGAAATAATCCGTGAAGCCGGGCAGGAAGTTATGTATATCAATTACATTGGTGCCCCATTTGTTCCATCTCTTGCAGATTCAGCAGTATGCATGGCCCGCACTGTCGACGCTTTGCTTGAATCCCCAACTGTTTCAAGGATTGTTTTTGTGCAGCATAATCAAAATTATTCATATGACCTGCAGCAGATTTCTATGCTTTTTGAAATTGCCCAGCTTTATAATTATCTCCTGAAGCAGGAAAAAGTTCTTTCTGTTTCAGAATTAACATTAGAATGCCAGCGATGCCTGCCTCAAAGATATGATTCTCTGAGATATCTTGTTTTGCTTTTGTTGAAACAAGACCCTATTGGCTGTTATGTTGAAACAAAGAGATTATTGCGTGATGAACGGATAAATGCAGAGAAAATGCCTGATGAGTGTGCCTCTTGCGAGACTCGCTATATTAGACTTCTTGAAAAAATTGCGTCTATGCTTGCAGAAACAAGAATTTTGAAGTCTGTAATGCAGGAAATTGAAGGTTTGCATGTAGGAAATCGCGAACTGTATAAGAAATTGTTCAGACCGATATCTGTTCCTAATTTTACATTTACAAGATTGATGGCTTCAATTCCTCCAGAAGCTCAACTTCTTGATGAATATGTCATTGGAGAAGGAGTTGATAAAAGCACAGTCACTATTTTCAAAGTTCCTAACAGCATTGTTCCAATTTATCATTTGATTCCTCAAGAATTTGTACTTTCAGATGATGAGGCGACCTTATTGAATCTCGCCAGAGAGGTTTTAACAGAACATCAGCCAAAAGCAGAAGAATTTACAGATCCTGAAAGAATAAGAAATGTTTTTTTCAATATATCCAGAGATTTACTGACAGAATTGAGTGAGAGCAAGAAAAAAACTTTAACATATAAACAATTAACAAGACTTGCAACAATTTTAGTGCGACATACCATTGGCTTTGGTTTGATTGAAGTTCTTCTGCAAGATGAGAGACTGCAGGACATAGTAATAAATTCTCCAGTGGGACAAACCCCAATTTTTGTAAGGCATCAGGATTTTGATGAGTGTTCTACAAATATAATCTCAAGCATTCAGGATGTTGATGGATGGGCCGCAAAATTCAGAATGATTTCTGGACGTCCTTTGGATGAAGCAAATCCTGTTCTCGATACGGATTTAATTTTATCTAGGGTAAGGGCAAGAATTGCAGTAATGCAGCAGCCACTTGCACCCGACGGATTGGCATATGCTATTAGAAGACATCGTGATAAGCCATGGACTCTTCCATTATTCATAAAACAAAGAATGATAAATCCTCTCGCGGCAGGACTGCTGAGTTTTTTAGTAGATGGTTCAAGAACAATGTTGATTGCAGGAACAAGAAGTTCTGGAAAAACATCATTGCTTGGAAGCCTTATGCTTGAAATAATGCCAAAATATCGCATAATAACTGTTGAAGATACTTTAGAACTTCCTGTAGAAGCAATTAGAAAATTAAATTATGATATCGTGAGAATGAAAGTCAGAGCAGCATTGTTGAAAGCAACAACAGAGGTTCCAGCTGATGAAGGAATCAGAACATCTCTGCGTTTGGGTGATTCATGTTTGATTGTTGGAGAGGTTAGAAGTGAAGAAGCTCGTGCTTTATACGAAGCAATGAGAGTAGGAGCATTGGCAAATGTTGTTGCAGGAACAATTCATGGGGCTTCACCATATGCGATTTTTGACAGAGTTGTAAATGATTTGAATGTTCCAGTAACTTCATTCAAAGCAACAGACATCATCGCTGTTGCAAATCCAATAAAAAGCCCCGATGGAATGCATTCTTGGAGAAGAATGCTGCAAATCACAGAAGTCAGGAAACATTGGACAAAAGACCCTTTTGAAGAAAGAGGTTTTGCAGATTTGCTAACATATAATATTGAAAAAGACGAGCTTGAAGCAACAGATGAATTAATGGTTGGAGAGTCAGATGTTTTGAAAGATATTGCCTCTAATGTAAAAGGCTGGGCTGGAAATTGGGATGCTCTGTGGGATAATATTTTATTAAGAGCAAAAATAAAAGAAGAATTGTTGAATGCTTCAATTAAAGCCAAGATTCCAGAACTTTTAGAAGCTCCTTTTGTTGTAAAATCAAATTCAGTATTTCATCAGATATCATCTTCTATTCGCGAAGAAATTGGTGTTCCTTTAAGCAAGGAAGTCCTGCCTAGATGGCAGAAATGGCTCAAGGATGAAATAAAAAGGGCCAGAGTAGATTAATAAATTAAAATATTAAATTAGTATAAATAAGGGGTGAAATGGCAAATAAAAAAAGTGATGATAGAGTATCAGATATATTAGAAAGATACGGCGCGAAGATAGAAAGGCAAGTGCATACAGATATTGCAGAAGATTCTGGATATACTCAGGAATATATGAAATTCAAAAAAGAAACCCAGCCAACTTTGTCTTTTTATGAAAGATTGTGCAAAAACATTGGAAAAGCATTTAAATTGCGCATAAATGAAAAAGACGAGAAAAAATTTTCAGAATCTCTGCAGACCGCCCATCTTGATATCACTCCGAGCGATGCAGCAGCTTTTTCAATTTTGGCTTTGGTTGTAACATTGGTGTCTTCTCTGCTTTTGATACTTGGAATATGGTTTGCAACAGGAATTTTTTCAGCATTGGCTGTTTTTCTGATGCTTGTCATCTGTGTTTTTGTTTATTATTACACTTACAATCTGCCGGCCAGGTTTGCCCAGAGATGGAGACTGAAGGCAAGCTCACAAATGGTGCCCTGCATTCTTTATATTGTAATTCACATGCGTCATTCTTCAAATTTAGAGCTTGCAATTAAATTTGCTTCTCAGCATTTGCAGCCTCCGCTCGCACTTGATTTAAAAAAGATATTTTGGAATGTTGAAACAGGAAAATATTCTACTGTAAAAGATGCTCTTGATGCTTATCTTGAAACATGGAGAGACTACAGCATTGAATTCGTAGAAGCTTTTCATTTGATTGAATCAAGCCTTTATGAGCCAAGCGACGAGAATAGAATACTGATTCTTGAAAAATCTCTAACAGTCATTCTTGACGGAGTTTATGAAAAAATGCTTCATTATGCCCACGATGTAAAAAATCCGCTGACAAATATCTATATGCTTGGAATTGTTTTGCCTACACTTGCAATTGCTTTGCTTCCTTTGGCATCTGTTTTGCTTCAAGGCGCGATAAAATGGTGGCATGTCATTCTTCTTTTTAATATTCTTATTCCATTTTTTGTTTTTTATCTTACTTCTAGCGCTCTTGCAAAACGCCCAGGCGGATATGGTGAAACAGAAATGCTTGAACTAAATCCAGATTACGGACATTACAAAAGCAAATCACATTATGTAAAAGCCTTTTTCATTGCAATTCCTTTTTTTATTATAGGTTTAATTCCATTGTTTATAAAAAAAGATTATTCTTTTGCGCAATTTGGAATTACTTTCCTGCAAGACATGAAATTTTTTGATTACAAGACAATTTCAGGAGTTACAGCAGGCCCTTTCGGCCCTATGGCTTTGCTATTAAGCCTGTTCATTCCAATATCTATCGCGCTTTTCTTTGCGATTGCGTACAGATCCAAAACAAAAAAATTAATTAAAACTCGAGAGCAGACAAAAATGCTAGAAACAGAATTTGCATCATCTTTGTTCCAATTGGGAAACCGTTTAGGTGATGGATTGCCTGCTGAAATTGCATTTGGCAGAGTCGCAAGCTCATTAAGAGGCACGCCAACAGCCAGATTTTTTTCATTAGTGAATGCGAATATACAAAGCACAGGAATGTCTGTAGAAGAATCAATATTCAACAAGCAAAGAGGCGCAATAATTTATTTTCCATCATCATTGATAAGAACAAGCATGCAGATTCTTGTAGAATCTGTAAAAAAAGGGCTGCAGGTTGCAGCTCGTGCGTTAATGTCAATAAGCGAGTATGTAAAAAATATTCATAAAGTAAATGAAAGATTGAGAGATTTGCTAGCAGATGTAGTGTCTGGAATGAAGTCAAACATGACATTCCTTGCGCCTGTGCTTGCAGGAATTGTTGTTGGGCTTGCGTCAATGATAACTACTATTGTGAACAAACTGCAGACAATGTTTGTAACAGGAGAGGTTTCAGGAGAGGCTCAGTTCGCAGGAATTGGAAGTGTATCAAATATTACTCAGATTATGGACATAAGCAAAATGATTCCACCTTATTGGCTGCAGCTTGCTGTTGGAGTTTATATTATTGAAATAATTTTCATATTGACAAGAACTTTAGTATCTGTGGAATCAGGAGTTGATGAACTCGGAGAAGATTATGAAATTTCAAAAAATCTCTATACAGGAATCGGATTATATATTGTGATATCTTTGATTGCGATTGTTGCTTTGACTGTTCTCGCAGGAATTGCTGTTTCTGCTGCAGTTGCATAAAATTTAAATTCAGATAATCTGTTAAAACAAAATGAAAATAAAGAATAAAAGAGGGCAGCTTGCATGGAATGAGATTGCATTATGGATTATTGTTCTTGCAGTTCTTGCGCTGATGATTTGGTTTATTTATCTTGCAAGAGTTAAGGGATTTAACATTATTGACAAATTCGCTGATTTTTTGAGATTTGGGAAGTAAACTTAATTTAAAATAAAATGGCAGAAGAAGGCATAGCAACAATTGCTACAATAATTATTGTATTGGCAGTCATATCGATAACTATTTGGGCCATATGGCAAGCAAAGCCCTATCTTTCAGATCTTATTAACAACCTTGGCGGAGACACCTACAGCAAAGAGCCGGCGAATTATCAGTTAATCTCCCCAGAAAATTTGCCAATAGGATCAACAGGAGAAAGAATCAGTGGCAGTTTGTTATGGCCTGTTGATTCACCTACTCTTTATATTAGTTCATGTTTTGCTTTGCGACAGACTGTTCCCTCCAAAACAAAAACTACAAAAGATGATTCAAGCAGATGCCATGCGGGGCTAGATATTCCTGCTCCTAAAGGAAGAGCAGTTTTTGCAGCAGCTGATGGAACAGTTGAGGATGTTGATCCATTTACAGACAGTGGCGGAATTGTTTTAATCTCTCATGGTGGTTTTTGGACAAGATATATTCATCTGGATGGACTGAAAATCAAAGTGAAAGAAAAACAACCTGTAAAAGCAGGAGATACAATTGCATTCGTCCAAAAAGATCATCTTCATTTTGAAGTGATTGAATCTTTGGCTACTGGAACATTAACAGATGCGCAAATATGTCAAAATTCATGGGAAACAACAAAAAAACAAGCTATTGTGGTTTATGCCTATCCAGTGTTCGGAGGCAAAGCAAGCCTGCATATTAATCCTTTTTGTTTTTTTAATTCCTCAATACAGGAAAAAGTTCTGCCAAATTATGCTAATATTTCATGTACAAGTGAGACAGGCGGAGTTGGAAAAGGATGCGTGGAATATTTGAAGCTTGCGACGCATCTTGTTTCAAGCACGATAACTCCAACGACAACTCCTGCTGCTTAAGAGGCTAAAAAGAAATCTTTAAAAATAACATATCCCATTATAATCCATTAATAAAAGAGGAAAAAATGAAAAATATTTCAAGTTTCTTGAAAGAAAAGAAAGCACAGGAAATTAATGTTACAACAATTATAATAATTATTCTCGCTGTTTTAGTCATGGTTTTTTTAATTTTTGGATTTACAGTAGGATGGAGCAATGTGTGGCCAAGAATAGCTGGCTTTTTTGGCGCAGGGACAATGACTGATGCAGATGCCAAGGCTTATTGTGATTCTGCATTTTTGACATCTAAAGAGGCAGCCTGCTGCATGAAAGTAAGTGTTTTGGACACTGCAACAGGAAAAGCAGTTTCTAAAACATGCAAGCAAATTTTAGGCTCTATCTGTGATGCAGTAATAACTTGTGCATGATCTGCTTTTCTAAAATGCTTTCAAGAAAAAAAGCGCAGGGGCTTCCTGTCGATACTCTTGTCATAATTATTATCGTGGTTTTAGTCCTTGTTATAACTCTTATTTTCTGGCAGGTGGCAACCGGCCAGCATATTTTTCCAGACCTCCTGAACAAGATAAAAGAGATTTTCGGAGCATGGAAGGCAACTAATGTAACACAGCCATAAAATTGTAAAAATAAGTTTTAAATAAGAGATTTCTTTTAATTTCTGATGTTACTTAAGCAAAATAAAAGAGGATTTGCCTTGCTTGAATTTATTTTTGATTTAATAATCGGAGCCATAGTTGTATTGATGCTTTTTTGGGCATTTTCTTTTATGGCAAGTTGTTGGAATGGCCAGCAACTACAGAAAGAGCAAGCAAGCGCAAGACTTGATGAAATGTTCAATTCTTTAGATTCCTCGAACATTGGAGATAGTGTACTCTTGTATCTTTATACCCCGCAAGGCTGGTGGCTTTCGAGCGAAGGAAATAAAATTTGCATTTGCCCAGATTCATTTGGAAAAGCAGATTGCTCTAATGAAAAAACTGTTTGCAAAGAGCTTACAAAGCCGTTGTTAAAAGGCGGACTTCCATTTATAGAACAAATTGCCCCAAAAGGAAAATATTTTTACTTGGTTGCGCTGAATGAAGAAAAAGATTATAATATTGGCGGGACTCCTGTTGGGGAATATAAAGCATACCGCCCTTCAAAAACACAATTAGATGAATATCTTCAGAAAAAATATCCCGCTCTCGCAGGATTAGGACAATGCATTCTCGATGCTTCTGCAAGTTCAGGAGTTCCTGTTGAAGTAATTATTGGCGTTGCTGTTCATGAAAGCGCAGGAGGAACAAGCGGGTTGGCAAGCGGAAAAAATCCCCTTGATGGAACCTATGCGTATAATCTTTTTGGAATTAAAGGAACAGGGCCTGCTGGAACTAGTTATTGGGTTCCGTCTGCAGAATACAGCACTGTTGGTGGAAAACCAAGAGGAGGAGCTGAATTTAAAAGATATCATGATCAATGCGAATCAGTGAATGATTTTGTGCGTATAATCTCAACTCTCCCAGCATATACCGAAGCTATGAAATACAAAGACGATCCCCAGCAAATGATTTTTGCGATTTCCGGATGCAGCGGGCCATACGCAGGAAAACCATGTATTTATGCATCAGATGCAAACTGGGCAGAAGGAGTTATCAAAGTTGCAGTTGCAAGCAATATTTATTTATCCCCTGCTACTGGAACAGCAGTGGCATAAACAAAAATGACGCTTGACCAAATTATAAAAATTGCTGTATGGGTTGCTTTTGCAATACTTATTGCTTTTGCAATTAAACTGATTTTAACAAGACTTGGAGTTTTTTAATCAGATTTTTTTCTTATAAATTATTTTATATTCTTCAGGATTGCCTGCCTTTGAACTCATCTCTTCTTTAATCGCTTTTTTTATTTTTTCAATGTTTTTTTCTTTCATACCATTTACAAGCATTTTCCATTTTTTTCCCCCGATCTTTGGCGCATATGTCAATAAATCCCATTCTCCAACCTGAATTCGTTTAAATCTGTCTCTTTCATTCAAATAAAGATTAAAAAATTGAAATGTATTGTAATTATCGCCTTCTCCAAAATAAAATCCCTCATAAGAAACCAAAATATCATTATTCCAATCATCATTGAAATCGCCAACCAAAACATCAATGCTTTTTGGCATAGGAATAGAACCTTCTATTTTATTGATGGTAACACAATCCACAGAATCCTTTAAAATTGGCCCTACTTCTTTTCCAACTCCTGGAAAAATATAGAAATCATAACTCCAATGGGGAATATAAAAATTCTCATCAAAGCCCTTTTCTATTCTTCTTTCTTCTCTTACCGCCAATGCAATTCTTTCCTTTCTTGGGGAATTATCTATGTTTGAGCTTGAGATTTTTAACGCATCCAACTCTCCTTCCCCGAAATTTCTTTCAGCAGAATATATTTTTGATATCCTATCAGCCTTTTCCTGCAAAATATAATTTTTAACATCATCATATGTTATTTGTTTCAATGGTTTGTTTAAATCAATTTCAAAAACAGCATTTCGAACAACCCCCTGGTCGGAATTAGAAACCAATGTTTCTCTTTTTATTGTCAAATTTATTAAAGCCCAAAACTTCTTTTCTTTTTCACTTCTGAAGATAAAAGGAACATAAATTTGTGTTGCAGGAGTAATTTTAGCTCCGAGTTCATCAACTACATTCCATTTTATATTTGCAATCTCATTGTCTTGTTCAAGCAGCATTAAAACATCTCTTCTTGGAATATTTTCAGTATCAATAATAAACTGAACTATTTTTTCAAGCCCTTGTTTTCTTGTAAGCGTTGCCGCTCCAGGAAGCAACGGGCCGCCAAAGCTCCATAAAAGCACTTCTTCTCCCCTGTCTACCAGGAAATTTCCAATATCAATTGTTGCTTTTGCAAATGGAGCATCTTTTAACGGATAAAGCTGCTTCATTTGCCCGCTCAATCCTTTTTTTGTTACAACATCAAGAACCTGACTTCTCTGCCTCACATCAGCAGGAATATCCATTGGTTTTGGATAAACCAAATCAAGATAGCTTTGCACATCAATATTATAAAAATCATTTATTCTGTTCTTCTTTTTATCCCATCCATCTGTATAAAAAGAAAAAATGAACTCATACCAGTTTGGCTGGGTTTCTCCTTCAATTTCAATTGTAACTCCAACTTTTGGCAGCGGCCCAAGATATTTTCTTGGGCTATCAACGTCTATTAAATATTGTTCAGAAACAAAAACATCTTTTGTTTCGCTTTTTGAAGGCGAAGCTAAAATTCCCACAAGTCCAGTAGTAATTGCAAGAGCTGCAAGCCCTTTTGCGGTTTTTTTACTGATTTTTGACAACATCCTAAAAGTTCAAAATTGCAAAAGCTTTATAATTATTATTCTTCTCTTATCTATATGATGAATAAAAGAGGTATACAGAGAGAAGTTTTAATCGGGATTATTATTAGCGTCGCAGCATTGCTTGTAGTTTTTGCATTTTTAGGCCCGCTTAGATATCTATTCATAAACACAGTCACAAAAGAAACATGCCACGCCTCTGTTATTGCAAAGTCAGGAGAATTCCCAGTATTAAATAAAATTCCAGGAACAGAATATGTCTTCAAGGAAATGCCCTTAAAATGCAAGACCCAAAATATTTCAATTGAAACAGCAAATGAAGCACAGATAAATAAGGAAATTACGGGAGCATTATATGATTGCTGGTGGATGCTTGGAGAGGGAAAATATAATTTTCTTTCTGAAGGCGCATGGATTGAACTGACCTCTGTTGGATTTAATCCCAAAACTACCTGCTTAATCTGTTCTATTATTCATTTTGATAAATCAATAAGCCAACAAACACCCCAAGTTAATCTTCTAAAATATTTAGATACTACCCCCGTTCCTGGAAAGAATGTTAATTATAGTGAATATTTTGCAAATCAAAAAGGTGTTGCTCTCTCAACTCAAACAGCAATCGATCCATATGTCAAAACCTCACAGGATTATGCCGTGATTTTTATGGGAATAAAAGGACAAGATTTTTGGGAGCCCCTAAAAAAAGACCTTGCTCTTGCTCTTGGTCTTGAGGGCGGGAATATACTTCTTTTCAAGGGAGCGGGAATTGGAACTTTAACTAAGGGATTATTGAGGTTTGGAATGGTTCTCCTTCCAGTTCAGCTTTTTTCTCAGCATATGCAAGGGGTGATGGCGTCTGCATACTGCAACGGAAATTTGGAGGGCTGTTATATTCTGAATTTAGTTCCTTACACTCCTACTGAATTATATGAGAAATGTGGCAATATAAAGAGCATTCCATAAACATTTTATCAATTAAAAATGAAAAGAAAATTTCTTGAAAATAAAAAAGGGCAGGAAGAACTTTATAATGTGATATTCCAATTAATTTTCATCATTTTTATTTTTTCATCATTGATCTTATTCGTAAACAATGCAGCAAAAAATAATTTAATCAAGCAGCAGGCGCTTACAAAAGAGCTTGCATTAAGCATAGATTTCAGCGGTTCAGGAACAACATTCAGGATAACTTCTCCATTTGCAATAACTTTCGGAGAAAAAGATGTTTTTGTAGACAAAAAAAGCTATTCTTTCTTTTCTATATTGCCTGTAAATTGCGAACAAGGAGTTCCTTCATCTCCCTCTCCACAAATTGCTCAGGGAACAGAGGGAGAAAAATCCACTCTTAAAGTTAAACTTCCTTCAATAATCATCTGCAAAATCTAAAATGATATTTCAAAACAAAAAAGCCGCGCTTGGAGCAGAAATTATTCTATGGTTTTATAGAATATTCTTGCTTCTTGTTGTAGCTGGCTCAATTGTTTTGGTTGTAACTTTTGTTTATTCAAGGCCTTATGATGTTCGCGATATAGAAGCCTCAGCTATTTCTGATAGATTTGTAAAATGCATAACAACTCAAATGCAAGATAAACTTTATCTTGTTGAATCCAATTTAAATATAGATATTTTTGAAAAATGCATTGGTTTTTCAGCAGAACAGAAAAAGGATTTTTATATCTCTGCTGTTCTTTACAATTCCTCACAGTCAAAAATCAATGAACTTTCATGGGGAAATACAGACGTATTGCCATTATGTGCCGCAATGAAAAAAGGCACAAAAATTACTAATTTTCCAGTTTGCCGGCAGTACAAATACTATCTTCTAAATTCAACAAATACATCTTTTATTCTTGATTTGAATGTAGATATTTTGAAAATAGAAAAAAATTTGATGTAAAATGACAAGCAATTTATTAAAAAACAAAAAAGGAGCAATAGGTAAAGTATTCACTTATCTTTTTGTTACCATCTTTATAGGAATCTTACTTGCAGCTTTTTTCCTGATAATTGCACCAAGTCTTGTTTTCAAAAATATCTCTCCTGAAACAATCAGTTCTTTGACAAAATCCGAGGCATTAGTCACTTTGCAAGGTTATTTAGAAACTCCTGTGCAGGTTGCAATAAATGGAAAAAATGAGAATCTGACAATGTCGAATTTAATCAAGCTTGCCTGTATTGATAGCTCTTATGTTCCGCTATTAGAAACAGAAACAAAGAAAATTTTTGATTCTGTTTATGAAAATTATGCACTTTATGGTTTTTATGTTGATTGCACCAACAAAATAACTGTTGTTTCAACAGCATATTCTGCAAAAAAAGAATCTCAATTGATTTTATACTTGCCTCTTTCCATTAATCAAAATGCAACAATAAATTTTGGAATAGAAAAACCTAACAAATAAAATGAAAAACCTTAAGACTAACAAAAAAGGGCATTATTTTGCAATTGGCCTGTTTTTGACTTTTTTAGTCATTTCTATCTATGTTATTGTAGTTTTTTCTAATGAGCAAAAGAAAAATTTAGTCAGCATAGAGATTCCACAGAAAGTTCAGGAGCTCAATCTAAACAAAACAACAGATCAAATTTATACGACAGACCATTCTTTTATCTCACTTCAGCAGACATTTCAGCAAATAGCCTTAAAAGCCGCGGTTTTTGATGATTCTTGCGAGATATATAACAATCATGTTATTTGGAATGATAATTGCAACCCAAAAATAGAACAAATAAATGGAAAGTTTATTGAATTTCTGAAAATTTCTCCAGATTACAAGCCAATATTGGATAATCAAATCTTGAAAATGAATGCAGATACTAAAAATCTGACATTTTATGGCAATGAAGGAGATTTTGAATTGAATTATTCCTACAATCCAAGTTTTTCAATCAATCTGACAGAAATCAGAATTAACTTTACTGATTTTCCAGAAATTTATTCAAAAATCAATTCAAAAATAAATGAATGCAAATCAAAAGATGATATTCTGAACTGCATTTCAATGAATTCAGACAGATGGATAGTTTCTGACAAATCTATTAGCTCGGGTTATCTACTTTTGAATTTTTCAACAACAAGAAATTATCTTTTTGCTGATGTTAGTTCTATCAGGTATGCCCCGATTTTTATGGCTGTTGCATTGAAAATAAACTAATCATATAACTTATAGGAATTGTTTTTTGCAGTGACAGAAACTTTATAAATTGTTTATGGTTTTTTACAGTATGATTCAGGCAAATTATGATCAGCTTCTCGAAAGAATTTCTAGACTTTCCTCACTTACAAAAGAAGAGCTTGAAAGAAGAATTGACGCAAAAAGGGCAAAACTATCTGGACTTATCAGCAAAGAAGGCGCTGCACAGATTGTTGCGGCAGAATTAGGTGTTAATTTTGAAAATCAAAGAATGAAAATTTCTGAGCTCCTTATGGGCTTAAGAAAAGCAAACGTGCTTGGAAAAATTCTGAAGATAGAGCCAGTAAGAAATTTCAAAAAAGGAGAACGCGAAGGGAAAATCGGAGTTTTAAGAGTCGCAGATGAAACAGGAAGCATACGCGTTGTTCTTTGGGACACAAATCATATTTCATTAATTGAAAAAAAAGAGATTGGGGAAGGAGATGTCGTTGAAATAAATGCTGCTTCTGTGCGGGGCTTGGGAGAAAAGGAGCTTCATCTGAGCTCAACCTCAAATATTTCAAAGAGTGATGTAAAACTCACCATTTCTGAATCTGCTTCAAACCAAATGCTTTCTCAATTAAATGATGGTATTCAAAAACCAATTGCCGAAGCTCAAATAAATGAACGGATAAGAGCAAATGCAACCTTAATCAGATTTTTTGAACCAAGATTCTTTACAACTTGCCCTGAATGCAATATTAAGATTGTACAGCAAGGCGAGCATTTTTATTGTTCAACACACGGAAATGTAATCCCACAGTATAAGGCAATAATGACTGTTGTTTTTGATGATGGAACTGACAACATTCGCTCAGTTCTTTTTGATGATGCAATTTCTCAATTATTGAATATAGAAAAAGGAGATATTTCAAAATTAAAGGATTCTGCTTTTTTGACTCAAAAAAAATTAGAACTTTTGGGAAAAGATTTTTTTGTCTCTGGCCGTGTGCGACTAAACAAGCTTTTTAATGATCCAGAAATGATAATCTCAGATTTGCAGGAAGCAAATCCAGATGAACTGATTAAACAACTATCTGCATGATTAATGGAAAATGATGCATCGAACCCATTTAGTTTTTGCATTGCTTGTTGCACTGATAATTCTCCCCTTTATCCAAGATAAACTTCTTTTCACAGTTTTATTTTTTGCAGCAACAATTTTGCCAGACATAGATTCTGCAACATCATTCA
This sequence comes from Candidatus Pacearchaeota archaeon CG06_land_8_20_14_3_00_35_12, assembly GCA_002780285.1. Classification (GTDB taxonomy): domain Archaea; phylum Nanobdellota; class Nanobdellia; order Pacearchaeales; family PEVX01; genus PEVX01. Next base: position 27,380 of record PEVX01000019.1, on the reverse strand, counting down.
TAACTAAAAAAACGAACAAAATAGACCCTGCGCCTGATTTAAGCATCTCAAAGCATAGAGGAATATTCCATAGCATGACTTTTTGCCTTGCGCTCTCACTTCCCTTTCTATTTTTTATTCCAAGCATTGCACTTCCAATTTTCTTTGGATACACTCTTCATTTAATGCTTGATTCTTTTACAATTGATGGAGTCAGATTCTGGTGGCCTTCTAAAAAATCAAGTCAAGGACCAGTAAGAACTGGAAGCATCATGGAAAATGTTTTGTTTATAATAGTAATCTTCATATGCATAATCCTAATCTTGCCGCTGAAAATCCTTTCTAAATTATTTTGATTGAGGAATAAAACAAAGTAGTTGATTTTTTGTATATTTCAAATTGAAATAATGTTTATAAACAAACCCAAGTTCTTGGGTTTATGGCTGAGAAAGAAACCAAGAAAGCTGAAGATTCTCTTTCAAAAGAATACAAGATTACTGATCTGCCCGGAGTGGGGCCAATTATTGCCGCAAAATTAGAGGCTGCAGGCATGACTGATTTAATGAGCATTGCTGTTTTAACGCCTTCTGATTTAAGCCATGTTTCTGATTTAAGCGAAAATATCGCGAGAAAGGCAATTATTGCTGCAAGAAAAATGCTTAATCTTGCATTTCAAGATGCTTCTGAATTTGAGAAAAAAAGACAGGCAATTTTATGCATCACAACGGGCAGCAAAAATTTGGATAATCTTCTGGGTGGGAGAGGGGTTGAAACAAAGGCTATTACAGAAGCCTACGGCGCGTTTGGAAGCGGAAAAACACAATTAGCTCATGCGCTTGCTGTAAATGTTCAATTGCCAAAAGAAAGAGGAGGAGCAGAGGGTAAAGCAGTTTATATTGATACAGAAGGGACTTTCAGGCCTGAGAGAATCAGGCAAATGTCAGAAGGAATTGGCGCTGATCCTGCATTGGCACTAAAAAATGTTTTTGTCGCAAGAGCATTTAACAGCGACCATCAAATACTTCTTCTTGACAAAGTAGGAGAATTAATCAGAAATGGCGAGCCAATAAGGATTGTTATTATTGACAGTTTGACTGCGCATTTCCGGGCGGAATTTGCAGGAAGAGGAATGCTTGCAGACAGGCAGCAAAAAATCAACAGATATCTGCATAACTTAATGAGGATGGCAGAGCAGTTCAATCTTGCTGTTTATGTGACAAATCAGGTGATGGCCGATCCTGCAATGATGTTCGGAGATCCTACTCGAGCAATTGGCGGGCATATTGTTGGCCATGCATCAACTTACAGAATTTATTTGAGAAAAAGCAAAAAAGATTCACGTGTTGCAAAACTCATTGACAGTCCAAACCTGCCTGAGAATGAAACTGTTTTCTTTGTCACAAAAGGCGGCCTGGTTGACAACGAGCCTAAAGAATAAGATTTAAAGCCCACAAGTTTTTCTTTTTGTATCAGCTTAGTTGCCCCTATAGTTCAACGGATAGAATACGACCTTGCGGAGGTTGTGATCGGAGTTCGAATCTTCGTAGGGGCATTTGGCATTTGTTGATAAGAAACTTTATAAACAATCTTCATCAAATTCTTATGAAAATGAAATGCTTATCATGCAAAGAAATGATTGAAAAAAACGGCTCAAAATTTCCATGCCCTAAATGCAAGGTTGAAATAGCAAGATGCAATAAGTGCAAGAAACTTTCTGTTCAGTATAAATGTAAGTGCGGTTTTGAGGGGCCCTGATTAAAATGGCATTAATGGCTGTAAAAATAAAAATAATGCCTGAATCTCCCGAGAGTGATTTGAAAAAAATTGAGGAAGACGCAAAGCAAGTTCTTGAAAAAACTGGCGCAAAAATTCATTCTATAGAAATAGAGCCTATTGCTTTTGGATTAAAAGCAGTAATTATAATTTTTGGTTGGCCAGAAGAAAAAGGCTTAGATCTTCTTGAGGATGAATTGAGTGCAGTCGAGCAGGTTTCTTCTACAGAAGTTTTGGAAATGCGGCGCGCTTTAGGATAAAATCTTTATTTTAACAAATCCTCTACGTCTTTTATCATCCCTTCATCATCGCTTATTACTGTATTTTCTTTAGAGCAATAGGGACATCTTTTTGGATGCTCTGAACTTTCGCTTTTCAATTTGAATTTAAAATTGCAGTTTGTGCATATGTATGTCATGCTTTTATTTAGTATCTATGTTTTTTAAAATTTTGTAATTTTTCGCATAGTTTTTAAAACCCCCTGTTTTATAATTAAAAGCAATAATCTAAAATGGCTGAAGAAAAATGCGTTTTTTGCCAGATAATTGATGGAAGCCTTCCAACAATAAAAATCTATGAAGATAAAACAGTTCTTGCTATTCTTGACATAAATCCCGCATCAGAAGGGCATGTAATACTAATGCCCAGGACGCACTATGAAACTCTTGACCAAATACCTGATGATGTTTTAGTCTTTCTTTTTAAATTAGCAAAACTTCTTTCCGGAATTATTAAAAAGGTAATGAAAGCAACAGGCATCAATATTTATGCTTGTGAGGGAAAATCAGCAGGACAAAGACTACCACATTTTTATATAAATTTGATTCCAAGCTATGACGACAATCCTGTCTCGGCAGAATGGGAAAGAAAACAAGTTGAACCAAAAAAATTAGAAGAGATTGGAAATAAGATAAGGGACGAAGCAAAAAAAGAATCAATTAAGCTTGTCACAGAAGAGACAGAAAAAATCAAGAAGAAAATTACTAAAAAAATTGCTGATGAATCTGCCAAAAAACAAAAAATAGAGAAAAAGAAAGAAGATGAAGAGATGCGGCAGATGAAAAGCCTTATTGGCAGAAGGATACCTTGATTTTTAAGCCATTAATAAAACTATCAAATATAATAAATTGCCCCAAATAAGATAAACAATAAATGCAGAAACAATCACTGGCGTGAAGGGCAGGCCTTCTTTTATGAGTATCTTTTTACCTTTCTCGTATTTCTTTAATCTTTCAATATCTTTATTTGTTAGCCCATCCCATGTTGGAATAATCTCTTTTTTTCCTTTTATTTTAAACGGTATACTGAGCCAGTCTCCCTCTCTTAATTGTGAAACAGGAATTGCTTTTACCAGGCAGCAATTTTCAATCACCTTTAATGAAATCAGAAGTTTTGAAGAAATGAAGATTAAAATGGCAAGAACGAAAAAATAAATATTTTTCAGTAGAATCGATAGTGCTATAAAAATCAAAGAGAATATTAGTGCTGTAGTGTAAATCTTTTTATTTTTATTTTTGATTTCTTCACTTAATCTTTTAATTCTTTTTTTGTCTTTGTATGTTAGATAAAGAACAAGAGAATAGCCGAGCCCATATATAGAACCTAAAAATAAGATGTTTGCCATAAATGAGAGAAGCGTATTAAAAAAAGCTGGAAAATTAAGTGCAGTTATTGAGATTGAACTGACTGCAATTCCCAAGCCCATGAGCAGTTTTGCATCACCTCCTGCAAAAATTCTTCCATAATAGAATAAATTTGCCATTCCAAAATAAATTCCCAATGCTATGAGGCAGATTAAAATAGGGTAAAATTCCAATTTTATTATTGATTCAAATAAAAGCACGAAAAAAAGCAGAGCTATGAAGCTGAAATTTACCCAATTTGAAACTTCTCTTTTTTTTATGTCTTGATAAATTGCAATTCCACCATAAATGAGGCTTAATGCAATAAGCAATGCGCTTGTAATGTCTATCATCTTTTAAAAAGATTGAATAAATTTATAAGTCTTTTTGATTTTGCAAGCCGCATGAAAAGAAAAAATGTTGTCATTGTTGGCAGCGGTTTTGCAGGAAGTTTTGCGGCATATCTACTCTCAAAGAATTTTGATGTTCTTATTATTGATAAAAACCCAAAATCCGTAGAAAGAAAATGCCTTAGGCTTTTAACTTCAAGCTTTTTCAGCATCAATCCAATATTTAGGACTGAATCATTTAATAGGAAAGTTATTGTTAATAAAATTCCAAAAGCTCTGATAGTTTCAAAGCACAATAACGTACAATTAAATCTGGAATCACCAGAAATTGTGATAAACCCCAAAAAACTGAGACATATTCTTCTCTCAAAAGCCATGAAAAATGGTGCTAAATTCCTAAAGGCAAATTTCTCTAATTTTTCTTATAAAAATAAGAGATTAATTATTGCTCTAAATGGAAAAAAAACTCTTTCAGCAGATTTTTTGATTGATGCTTCTGGAGCTGAAAGCATAATTTCAAGAAAACTTGGAAATAAAATTGAAGTTAAAAACGCAATACAGGCAGAAATTATGACAGACAAAAAAATGCAAAAATCTCTTTGGACTGCCTATATTGACATTTCTTCCAAAGATCTTGTCTGGCTTTTCCCCTACAAAAATCATCTTACTGTTTCTTACACTTCGACTATTCCAAAATCTAAAGAATTACTCAGTCAAAAGTTTAAGATGATCCTAAAAATGCTTGGCACAAAAAAAATATTTAAAATAGAACAAGAGAAAATTCCAATCTGGAATAAATCTATCATCTATGGTCAAAATAATGTCTTCCTTCTTGGTGATTCAGCAGCCCAAGTAAAAGCAACGACCTATGGCGGGATTGTTCCGCTTTTTAGGGCAGCCAAAATCTTAGAATCTGTCATCTCTAAGAACAAAAATGCTGAAGAATATGCAAAAAGACTTTCTGGACTGAGCAATGAACTTAAAATGCATGCTTTAATCAGCAGAGCTTTATCAAAAATTTCAGACGATGATGTTGATTTTCTGCTTGAATTGATTAAAAAGAACAAAAAATTAATCGGAGCAAGAGATGAGCTCTCAAAAAACATTAACTTTTTTTGGTTACTGCCCAATCTGCTTAATCTGCGATTTCTTTCTCTGTTATTCAAGGCAATCAGAGCTTGATTGTTCTTCTGGGCCCGCCTTTTTTATAGACACGGATTCTTCTTTTTCTTTTCATATCTCTTTTGCTTTTTCTCTGCTGCTGAAATGCATATTCTGCCATGCTAAATCACCTTTGCTGATATGGTGAAGAAAAGCGCTTAAATAAACTTTTTGGCGAAAAGTTTATATGCCTCTAAAATATATTCCTAATAATAGAAATAAGAGGATTTGTAAAAATGCTATCAAATAAAAAAGCGCAGGGCAAGCTGATTTTGCTTTTGTTGGCAATAGGACTTTTCATAGTGGCATATCTTGTAGCTCTGCCTTTAGACCAAAGATGCGAGATTCTGCCTGACTTGCCAGATTGCAATCCAGTGCACAATATAACTACAATCTTGAATATAACTCCGGGATTGCTCGTTCCTCAGGAATTCGTAAACTATTCTCTTCAGCCAATTGAATTATTCAGTTATGAAAGCCTGGATTTTCCACTTGTTGTTCTGCCTCAAACAATTGAAAGAAGCTGGTGGATTCAAAAGCCAATAGAAAAACAATTTTCTCTCCATGACAAGATAAAAGAATCCAAAATTTTTGTTTCTGTTGCAAAAGCCTTTGGAACCTTTGACATTTACGTAAACGGAAAAAAAATTAAAAGCGCTTCAAAAGAGGGCTACTTTCTAGCTTCAATTCCAAACAATATTTTGAACAAAACAAATACTTTGAAAATAGTGCCTTCATTCCCATGGTTTCCATGGCAAATCAGCAGTTTTGACATAAATTCAGTGATTGTCAAAGAAGTTTATTTTGTCACTCAGGATACCATTACCAAAAAGATAGATGTAGACCAAAATCTATCAGATATTAAAAGTGCCAGCCTTAGATTTGAGACAGATTGTTTTTCAGATGATGCTTTGAAAGTGATTTGGAATGGAGAAACAGAGCTCAATAAGTCTGTCTGCGATGAAGCTGTAATCGACTTGACAGATAAGATTCAGAAAGAAAACAATTTGACATTTTCAAGCTCTGGGAATCTTTATATTAAGAATATTAGTCTAAGCATAACGACAAAAGACAAGCAGTATCCTCTTTTCTATATTGCATTAAATAATGAACAGATTGAAAGCGTTAGAAATGGAACAAACAATGCAGTGCTCTATTTAATTTTTCCAACAATTGAATCAAAGCAATTTGATGTGTACTTCAATGGATTTAAGATTGGCGCAAGCACAAATTCACCAGAATACAGAATTGTTCTTAATCAGTATATCAGAAGCGGACAAAATACAATTCTTCTTGTTCCTAAAAAAACATTTACAATTAATTCATTAATCTTCCAGTTTGAATAAAATGCCTGAAGAAAACGAAAAAGAGGAAAAGGGCCCTGGTTTTAACATCATTCTCCTTCTAGGGATTATAATTGCGATTGTAATTATTGCTTTTACTTCATCTGCATTTTGGAAGACTAACGTAATAGTAAAAGCCATTTTCTTTACTATCATTTTTTTACCAGCATGGTTGATTGCAACTGCTGTTGCAGGAAAAGCAAAAGGTCTCGGTCTTTTAATCGGAATTTTAATCGGATTAATAGCAGTCATGGCTATTAATTCTGCAAATCCAACATTCTATGGTGATTTAGAAGCAAGAGCAGCAACAGTAACAACCGCTTATAAGTCTGGTTGGTCACAAGGTTGGTCGCAACTGAAGTGTGCTTTTAATCCAGAATGTGTTGCAGGACAACAGCAAAAACAGCCAAAACTGACAACAATTCAGCTAAATTTTCCTCAAACAATTTATCATTCAGAAAAACCTTTTTCCATGCGTGAGAATTTGACAGTCATAAATCCTTATGAAGAGGAGATAAATTTAACGCCTCAATGCTATCTTGGAAGCAAAGATTCTCCAATAGATACTACTATTTTTAACAATAAAAAAAGCGCGCTTTTTAAACAAAGCACAATCACCAAAACAGCGCCAATTTATTGCAATGATTCGACTGCGACAAAAGAAACAGTATCTGGAAAGAACCTGATTATTGAAATCGAAAGAACTACAAAAGTTACATTAAACAGCAACATCTCTGTTTCTCCTGAAAGTCTTGCAGGAACCAAAGAACAAATAACATATACTATAAAACCAGACTCAGAAGTGTTGCCATATTTAGTCTCTTTGGATTTGCCTGGAAATCAGCCCTTCAGCGAAGGCCAAGATTTCAGAATAATATTCAAGAAACAAAAAGATTTTGATTTGAAAAGAATAAATTCAATAAAAATTACAAGCCTTTTGCCTGTAAGCTGCGAAAATTTCATTCAAAGCGATAAAGAAAAAAGTGTTATACAGATACAAAATATTGACATTCAGGAATTGCTTAAGAATTATGCCACTGAGAAAGACACATTCAGTTTTAACTGTAATTTTATGATTGTTGAGGAATTAAAATCAGAATCTTCCAAACCCATACAAATAGACATCAATTATACAACTACAAAAGATTTCAGCACAGCGCTTTCAGTAGCCCAATGAAGAAAATTTAAATATTCTATTTGCTATTTAAAATAACCAAAATGAAATCTAAAAAAGAGGTAAACAGCAGCTTATTGCTAATTTCATTAATTGCATTATCCTTGCTTGTATTAGGAGCTGATGGATGTACTATGCCTGGGGGCAGAACAGGGACAAGCGGAAAAGGAATAGATTTCTCTCTTGAAGGCGGGGTTGGAAATATCGTTTCAGGCAAAACGATTCAAGTTGGAGATGAATTTTATGTCAAATTAAATGTTTTAAATTATAATGAGGAATCAAAAAGCGTCATGATTTGCGTTAGGGACAATATAGCTGAATCTTTCGGAGGAATTCCTGGAGAAGAAGGAGATTGCAAGACACAAACTCTCACTTCTGCAGAAGTAACTCAACAAAGTACTGGAATCAAAACAACTAAAACTCTGCAACCTTCTTCAAACACTTTTTATTTTGGGCCCTATACTTATATTGACATTCCTCTAGATACTCCAGCAAAACTTTTTGTTAGCGCAAGATATATCGAACAGCCTAAAATGACCGCAAATGTTCAGGTTCCAATCCCTGAAACAGAAACTCTTTCATTAACACAAACTCCTGCAGTAATATCTGCAGCTATCACTAAGACAATCCACCCAAAACAAAATGCCTACAGTGCAGACTTTTCGATAAAATTTTCAAAACAGCAAAATGTAAAGATATTTTCTTCAGATTTTAGAACTGAAAATATATCTCTTTTTTCTATCACAATGCCCCCCTTAGACGTAGAATGCGTTAATGCCAAGGGTTATTTTGAAATTAAAAACGAAAAACTTATAAGTTGCTCTGCGCTTGCTTATTTATCGACGCAGGAACAGGTGATTTATCCTTTGATTATTCAGCTCAATTATGGAGTTGAAGATTTAAGTGAATTCAATTTTGTAATAAAAACACTTCCAAGCTGAAAAGAGGAAAAATGAATAAAAGAGGAATTTCAAACTATGTTCTCTTAGCAATTATCTTGCTGGCTTTTTTAATGATTGGAGCTGACGGTTGTCAGATGCCTGGCGGAACAAAGCCAACAAACGTTTCTTCTTTTGGATTAAGCATCTCTTTTGTTGAAAGCGCACCACCAACTCAGGCCGTTGTAAATCAGCCTTTCAAAATATATGTTGATTTGAACAACAGTGGCGGGCAGGATATAGCTGCAGGAAAAGCAAGATTGTTCCTAAGCGGGGTAAGTGGAAATTTTCAAGGAATTGTTTTAGAAAAACAGAATTCAGCCCTTCTTCCAAGGAAATCAAATGTTTTTAGTGGTGGAAGTGAAAGGCTTTCTTTTGCAGAAAATGCAAAATTTACTTCATCTTTAATAAATCCTTTTTCACAGCATTTCGTATTGACCTCTTGCTATGATTATGCAACAACTATTGAAACTTCGCTTTGCATTGGAAAAGGAAATACTATTTGCAATATAACTGGAGAAAAGATTGCTGCCAATTCCAATTCAGCAGCTCCAATTCAAATTTCAAGCATGACAGAACAGATTGTTGGAAATAAATTACTGATCAAATTTACCATTCAAAACAAAGGCACAGCGGGCGAAGTTTATTCCAGTGATGCTGATTGCAGCAAATTACAGACTAGTGATATTAATGAGATGCTTAAAAAAGATGTAGTTAAAATTGCAGTTACAACTGCTGAACAAGGGCTATCCTGCAATCTTATTTCTGAACAGGCACCTTATAACAGCATACAGGCTCTTTCAGGAAATGCAAGGATTGGGCAAATAAGCTGCGAAAAAGATATTTCTGCGTTAAGCGAGAGTTATCCAACACCTATAAAAATAATTTTACAGTATAAATACCGGGAAAGCCGCGATAAAACAATAAGCATTCTTCCAGCATGATTCTTTCTTTATTTTTCTGAATAAATTTAAAAAGTTCTTAATCGAGAAACATAGATGATAAAAGGCATTGTTGCTGATTTGCATATTCACGGAAGATTCAGCAGGGCGACAAGCAAGAATCTGACCATTGCAAATCTGGAAAAGTGGGCGAGAATAAAAGGATTGAATTTGCTTGGAACAGGAGACTTTACACATCCTTTGTGGCTGAAAGAAATTCAGGAAAATCTTTCTGAAGAAAATGAGAAAGGCATTCTTAAAACAAAAACAAATTTTCCTTTTATTTTATCAACAGAAATCTCGCTGATTTATACTGATGCAGATAAAGGCCGCAGAGTGCATTTGGTTCTGCTTGCTCCATCTCTTCAAGTAGTTTCTCAAATAACCGCTTATTTCTTAAAAAAAGGCAGAATAGACTATGATGGAAGACCCATTTTCAAAATAACCTGCCCCGAGCTTGTTGAAGAAATGCAGAAAATTGATGAAAGAATTGAAATAATCCCTGCTCACGCATGGACACCATGGTTCGGAATTTTTGGCAGCATGTCTGGATTCGATTCTTTGAAAGAAGCATTTCATGAAAAATCAAACAAAATTCATGCGATTGAAACAGGGATGTCTTCTGATCCTGAAATGAATTGGAGACTTTCAGAATTAAATGAAAAAACCATCCTGAGCTTTTCAGACGCCCATTCTTTTTGGCCTTTTAGAATTGGAAGAGAAGCCACGATTTTTAATTTATCGAGCGAAGAATTGGAATATCATAAATTGATTGACGCAATAAGAAAAAATGAAATAAACGGAACAATTGAAGTAGACCCCGCCTATGGAAAATATCATTGGGATGGGCACAGGCTCTGCAATTTTTCATGTTCCCCTGAAGAATCAAAAAAATTAAATAGAATTTGTCCTATCTGCAAGAAAAAACTTGTAATTGGTGTTGATAACCGTGTTGAACAGCTTGCAAATATGCCTCGAGGATTCAAACCATCAAATGCAAAGCCTTTTTACAAGATTCTTCCGTTGCAGGAACTATTAGTTATCGCAAACGGAGGAATGATCTCATCTATTAAAAACTGGCAAATTTATAATAAACTCATTGAAGTTTTTGGTTCAGAGCTGTCTATTCTTCTTGAAGTAGAAAAGGAAAAAATTGTCAGCGTATCAAATGAAAAAATTGCTGAATTGATTATCGCAAATAGGAAGGGCAATATTTCTGTCAAACCAGGATATGATGGTGTTTATGGAATTGCCTCTTTAGCAGTTCAGAAAAAATTATTCTAGTTTTTTATCCAATATAGCCAGTGCTATCTTTTGCTATGATCTGTTCTGCATCTTTTAATGAAATTTCCTTTATCTTACTCATTTCTTTCAAATATTCCTTTTCAAGCTTATTCAAATTTATTCCAAGGCCTAATTTTTTGCTTAATTCTTTGATGCTATCTCTTACAAATCTTATATCAAGAACATTCGGTTTTGATTCCTTCAAAATCATACTTATTGGAATTTTATTCTGAAATGCAGAAGAAATGAGTGCGGCATTAAAGCCCATAATTGGGATTTTTTCATTCAAATCAGAGCTTTTTTTAGGATGAATCTCTAATCTTACCTCGCGCATTTTTTTTGTTGTTTGGGGGATTTCCCCAACAATTATCAGCTGTTTTGCATTTATTTTCTTGAACATTTTTATTACATATTCTGCAAAATCCGAATGATTTCTCTCATGGGGCTGATAATCTGCAGTTAAAAAAAGAATATTCTCTTTCTTGTTCTTTTTATGATATAATTTTATTGAAGGATACTCTATTTTTCCCTTTGATACAAAAACTATTGGCAGTTTCTCAATATCAAACTGTGCAAGAAGTTTGGAATTTGTTAATTCAACTAATTTATCAATGCATGCCTTTCCAGAAAATCCAATTGTTGGAAAAGCGCTTATTATTGTGGGTTTGTTAATTTTTTCAATTTCTGAAAAAAATTTTGCTTTTATCATTTTTCTCTTTTTATAAAATTTATTCTAAAATTTCGATTTCTACAGACTTTTGTTTTGCGTTTTCTTTCAGAATCTTTATTTTTTCTTCAAGAAGACGGTTTGCTTCCTTATAGTCTCCAGCTTCAATCTCTAAAAGATAAAAAGGGGATGAAAGATAAGTCACTTTAGCGGGTTTGGTAAGCTTGAGGAGGTTTTTAATCAGCACAATTCCATTTTCTGCCTTTGATGAAAGTGAAATTTTCTTTTTAAGCTCTATTTTTTTTGATTTAACACGCTCTTTTATGAGCTGAAGCAGGATTTCCTCCTGTTTTTTATTTATTGAAAGTTGTTTTAGTTTTTCAGGATCTTCTTTTATATCTTGAAGGAATAAAGACAGTTTTTCAAATTTAGCCAGGATTTTTTCAGTTATCTCTTGAAAGTTTAATTGCGCTTGTTCAGCCCATATTTTTAAAACCGCTGCAGAATCTTTCTCTTTTTTATGCTCTTCAAACAAATCTTTTTTTTCCTTTGCCGTAACTCTTCTCAAAGACAAGTCAATTTTTCCGCTTGCTGCGTCTACTGCAAGAACTTTGCATGCAATTTTCTTATTTGGAACAACATAATCTCTAATATTTCTGATTCTTCCTGGTGCAATTTCACTTATGTGAATGACTGCCTCTTTATCTTCATAATCGTCGAGTTTTACAAATATGCTTGTTCCAAGTATCTTGTCTACAGTACAGAAAACAATCTCTTCTTCATCAGGAAATTCTTTTTTTACCATGCCCTTAGTTTTTAGAATTATTTAATTTAATACTTCAAGTACTCTGCATCTAATTTTAGCTTTTCCACCTGTTGGTTCAACGAGAATCTTTCCACATTTAAGGCATTTTGTCTTGCTTGTAGCTTTTCCAAATATGATCTGCTCTTTTTCACATTTTGGACATCTGACTCTAATGAATCTGCTTTCAGTAATCCTCATTTCTTTTCTCCTTGTCATTTTAATGGTGTTTATTAAAGAGTTAAAATTTCAGCTTTAAAAACCTTTTTCAGAACTGTTTATGCTGTAATCTTAATTTTTTTGATATCTAATTCCTGTTTTAAGGTTTCTATGAACAGCTCTTCCTTTGCCTTTGGAATAAGACAGCCTGCAGCGGACTCATGTCCCCCAAAATCCTCTACATCTATTTTTTTTGATATGTCTGAAAGAATTTCCCTCAGATTTGCTTTTTCCCCCTTGCCTCTGATTCTCATTGAGACTTTGATCTTGCCATCACTTCTTTCGGCCATCCCTATAAGAATTGTTCCTTTTGGATAAAGAAAAGAGGAGGCATTTATAGAAACAATTGTACCAATTAATGTATCTGGAATATTGTCCTTGGCATTAATTATTACATATTCATCACCTTCTATTTTTTTAGCGCTTGAAACCCATGTCAATGCCTTGATTATGGAATGCTTATATTTATTATATATTTCTTCAGCCTTTGTTTTGTCAGTTTTAGAGCCAAGACATAATCCAAGAGCGACATCGCTTTGCCCAAGTCTTCCACAGGCATTTATCAACGTGCTTAATTCTCGTGCATCCTCAAAATGATTGAATATTTTTATGGTATAGATATTTCCTATTATTTCATCTGCCTCTGCGTCTATGCTGTTTAAATCAAGCCTCCGCAAAACTATTGCAGTAACTAATCTAGAAATTTCTTCAGAATCCAAATCCAGCAGCGTTCTATAGCCCTTGTCATTTTTTACTTTTATATCAATTTCACGAAGCATGTTCCATGCGCCAATAGAATTTCCAGTCACTCCTGGAATAAAAATATCTGAACCAAATTCAAGTGCTTTGTGAACTGGCCTTGCTGCAGAAAAAATTTTCAAGCCCCTTTTTATTTTTATCCTTTCATCATTATCATTTAAAATCAGATTATTCATTTTACTTATGTCCCTATCCTGCATATCCCCAACTACGCCAAGGATTGCAAGAGGAGCATCAGAATTTTGCTCATTCATTTTTTTAGAAAAGAAAAAAGTAAGTCCTGAGGCTGTTAATTCTTCGCCAAAACTCCTTGAATTTATGAATTCGATTGTTTCGTTAATTTCTGGGAGCTCATCAAACTGATGATGATCTAAAATAAAAACTGGGTTTGAGCAGTTGTTCAATATTTCAATAAATGAGGTGCCAAGGTCAAGAAAAAATAATGCTTCTTTTTTTCCAAAAGAATTTTTCATAATTTCTTTCAAAAGTTCTGTTTCTAACTGCCTTACAATTGTGATTGAAAATTTTATATCTTCTCTCTGAAGAGCTTTTGCAAGAATAGCGGCAGAGGTTATTCCATCTGTATCCAAATGACTTATTATTTTTATGAAATGATCTTCAGAAATCTTTTTGAATTTTTCAACAGATTTTTCAATTGATGAATTAAGCTCCATTTATCCTCTTTTTAAAAATTTAAACTAATTTAAAATTAAAATGTCCAATCAGCAGGAATCTTTTTCTTCCTCTTATAATATTTTGCAAGTCTTAATATTTTTGCTTTTGTGAGTTGAAGGCCTCTTTTAGCAGTCTTGTCCTGTTTGTTTTTCTCAAAATGTTTTTCAAGTTTTGTAGCTTTTTTTACTAAATTTGCCAAATCATAAGGAATTTTAGCTTCTTTTTTCTCTTCTTTCAGGATTTGGGATATTGTTTTTCCAGTTGCAACCTTTATAGAAGGAACACCATAATTGTCTCTCAAGATTAATCCTATTTTTGGAGGCTCATTTTCTTTTGAAAGTTCTACTATTAATTCTTGAATTTCTTTGGCATCTCTCTTCATCCAAAGAGGCTTTCTCTTCTCTGGAGGATGTGATCCTGCCTTTCCTTTTCCTCTACCATATAATGTTGCCATTTTTATTGATTTGTTTTTGAATTAATTTTTGTTTTTAAACCTTGTTGTTGGAAAATCTTTATTGATAAATAGCCCCACTCGGATTCGAACCGAGGTCGCTGGCTCCAAAGGCCAGCATACTTGACCGCTGTACGATGGGGCTATATTCTGATTATCTTTTTTTTGCTTATAAAACTTTTTAGTGTTTTCCCCTGTATCTTCCTCTTGATTCAACTTTTTTAAACTGTTCTAAAACTTTTTTCATATTGCTTGAAAATTCATATCCTTTCAAAACAGCGTTGAAATATTCTTTAAAATTTTTAAAATGCTTGCTTTCAAGAGCCTGTTTTAATAAATGCAAATCGACAGCCTTATCTTCAATTCTTTTGGAATGAAAGCCCAATCCAAAATCAATGAAAAAAATCTCTTCTTTATTTAAAATCATATTTGAAGTTGTTAAATCTCCATGAATTAAGTCTAAATCATGTATTCTGGCCATATTTTTTCCAATTTTCTCGCAGATTTTAAGGGATTTTTGCAATGGCAATTTATCTAGATTCATGCTAAGAATTTTTCCATCTATAAAATCCATTTTAATCTCATAATTTTTATCATCAACTTTGAAAATTTTAGGAACCGCAATTTCTGAAGAAGCCTTTGAAATTAATTTCGCCTCACTTCTTGTTCTGAATTTTCTTAATTTTTCATCTAAGAATTTAATTCTATATCCTTTCCTGATTCTTCTTTTTATCAGACTGCCATCTTTATGAATCAAAATTGCTTCTGCTCCTCTACCTATTATTTTTTGCATTTTATTGTTAAGAGAAAAAAAGAATGTTTATAAATCTCTCCCCATTTTTAACAGAATGATAAAAATATTGGGGGCTGCAGATATGGCTGTGGCAGTGTTTTTTTTGCTTTTAGGGCTAAAAATAGCAATCCCCAAGGCACTTATCCTTGGATTCGCGCTTTATTTAATCATAAAAGGGGCAATGTTCATAACAGACATTGTCAGCATTCTTGATCTGGCGGTAGGAGTCATAATGATTCTTTTTTATTTTGCAATCATCCCTTCTGCAGGGATTATTTCATTTGTATGCGCAGTATTCCTGGCGCAGAAGGCTTTCTTCAGCCTGGTCTGAAAATTTTTTAATTTCTTTTAATAATCATGTAAAAATCCTTGTATGCCAGCCCTTCTATTACAAGGCCTATTAAAAATCCATAAATAAAATCATTGTAGAATTTAGCATACAAAAGAATCAGAAGGATTATTGCTGATAAAAGCCAGTGATGCAGATGAATTTTGCAATTTTTTGTTTTAATTATTATGGGTTTTAATCTTCCTTTATCTCCTTCTTTTTTGCCTGAGAAAAAATAAGCGATTAAAAATCCAAGAATTATTCCTCCTGTTAAAAAATATATATTCATTTTACAGAGGGCATATTCCGCCGGCGCATCCGCCGCTATAATGTACTTTTGCTGTTATCGGCTTGCTTTTTGTTCCCAGATAAAGAACCTGCTCCGGCTTGCTTCCATATCTATAAATTGTAATGCCTTTGCATCCAAGTTTGTATGCGAGCAAAAATATTTTTGCAATATCTTTTGGAGTTGCTTTTTCTGTCAAATTGACTGTCTTGCTCACGGCATTGTCTACGTACCTTTGGAATTCTGCCTGCATTTTTACATGCCATTCTGCCCTGATATCTAATGCTGTTTTGAAAATTTTTCTGAATTCTGTAGGAATCTGTTTTATTTCTTGAACACTTCCAGTTTGAGTTATTTTTTTAATCATCTCTTCTGAATAAAAATTCTCTTTTACTGAAGCAACCTGAAAATTTGGATTGACTTCAATAAGCTTCTTTCCCTCCATAACTTCTCTAACAAATGCAACGGCAAATAATGGCTCTATTCCTGATGAACATCCAGCAATTATGCTTATTGTTCCTGTAGGCGCGATTGTTGTTACAGTAGCATTTCTCATTGTCTTAAATTTGCTTTTAAAGGTGCTTTGATTTAAATTTGAAAAGCTTCCCTTTTCTTTTCCTAATTCACAAGAAACTTTTCTTGCCTCATTGCTTATGAACGAAATGACTTTCTCTCCAATTTTTAATGCCTCTTTTGAATCATAGGGAATTTCTAATTTAATCAGCATATCTGAAAAGCCCATAACTCCAAGCCCAATCTTTCTGTTTGCTTTTGTGATATTTTCAATTTCCTGCAGAGGATATTTGTTTGCATCTATCACATTATCCAGAAATCTTATCGCTAGACGAATAGTTTTTTTCAATCTTTCAAAATCAATTTCCACAGTTTTTTTACCTTTTTCCGTTCTATCTTTCAGCATTTTTGCCAGATTAATAGAACCTAAATTACAAGATTCATGCGCAATAAGCGGAACTTCTCCACAAGGATTTGTAGCTTCAATTTGCATTTCTGGCAGCACATGTTTCCTGTTAATTTCATCAATAAAAATCATCCCCGGGTCTCCAGTAAGCCATGAACTTTTTACAATTTCATTGAAAATTTCCGAAGCAGAAACAATTTCCGAAGCTTTCTTGCTTCTTGGATTGATTAAAGAAAAAGATTTCTTTTTTTCTACAGCTTTCATGAAATCATCAGTAACAGCTACAGAAATATTAAAATTTGTAAGTTTTGAGATGTCACGTTTTGCAACAATAAATTTTTTTATGTCTGGATGAGTGCAGTGTAAAATCCCCATGTTTGCGCCTCTTCTTTTACCGCCTTGCTTAATGACATCTGTTGTTGCATCAAAAATCTTTAAAAATGAAACAGGACCAGATGCTATTCCATGCGTTGATTTTACAATGTCTCCTTCTGGACGTATATTTGAAAATGAAAATCCTGTGCCTCCTCCTGATTGCTGTATAACTGCCATATTTTTCAAAGTCGTAAAAATTGATTCAAGGCTGTCTTCAATTGGCAGAACAAAGCAGGCAGATAATTGTCCTAAATTTGTTCCTGCATTCATTAGAGTGGGAGAATTTGGCAAAAATTCTAAATTTTTCATCAATTCAAAAAACTCATGCTCAAGCTTCGCAATTTCTTGTTTGCTTTTTCCATATCTTTCCTCAATAGAAGCAATTGCATGACTGACTCTTGAAAAAAGTTGAGTTGGAGTTTCAATTATCTTTCCTTCTGAATCTTTTAGCAAATATCTTTCTTCCAAAACCTTAATTGCATTCACTCCAAACTTCAAATCATCACGAATATTGAAAAACTGTTTCAAAGCTCTGGCTTCCTGTCTAGATTTTCTATAAAGCATGTATGCTTTTGCAACTCGTTCATAAGGGCTTGCAATTAAACTTTCCTCAACTATATCTTGAATTTGTTCTATATTTGGAATGTTTCTTTCAAATTCCGAAGTTCTTGCATTAATCCTTTCAATTACCTGTTCTGTAAGTTTTTCAGCCTCCTTGGCTCTCTGAGATTCTGAGAAATCAACAGCTTTCATCGCTTTTTCTATTGCAATCTGAATTTTTTCATCCTTAAAAGGGATTATATCTCCTGTTCTTTTGCGGACATGAGTAACCTGAGCTCTTCTAACCATTCAAAATCTGTTTCCTTTCCTCTTTTTAAAAAGGCATTATTTTAGAGTGTATTCTCGTTAATAAATTTTATCCTTCTTTTCAGAGAAAATGCTTAAAATATGCCTAAATTTGCCTTTTTACAGCCTATAATCCAGGAATTCTTCTACCAAAGCGCTTTGCAAGTTTTTGGAGCTTTTTTTGGCTTATACCCATGCCTTTTATCTGGTTTAGATTTGCCTCTCCAATTTCCTGCCCTTCTTCACCTTCTGCTGTATTCATTCCGCCTGGCCCTATTAAATCTTTCAATAATTTATACTGTTTTATAAGTTCACGCACTTCAGAAGCAGAAATTCCCGCCCCTTTTGCAATTCTTGAGATTCTTGTATCATGAATCTTCTCTGGCTCATCTATTTCAGCCTTGGTCATGCTCTGAATTGCATATCTCCAGTGTTTTAATTTTTCCTCCTGAACCTGAAGCATATTTTCAGGCAATTTTGCCTTCATTCCTCCAAAGCCAGGGATTAATTCTGCAATTTTTCCCAAAGGGCCTATTTTAGACATTGATTCAAGCTGTTCATACAAGTCAAGCAAGGTAAATTTTTCAGAAATTCTCTTTGTTTTTTTAATCTCCTGTTCTGAAACAGCAGTTCTGACTTTTTCCATAAGAGTCGCAAGATCACCCATTCCAAGAATTCTTGAAACAAATGCTTCTGGATTGAAAGTTTCAATATCCTGCAATTTTTCGCCTGTTCCAATATACAAAACAGGCGCCTTTGCCTCTTGGCATGCAACCAATGCCCCGCCACCTTTTGCTGTTCCATCCATCCTTGTGATTATAACTCCATCAATTTTTATAGCCTTAACAAAACCTTCTACCTGTTTTCTTGCGGCTTGGCCTATATCTGCAGCCATTACAAGAATTGAATATTGTGGATTGATTAAAGAATTTAATTTTTTCAATTCTATAATTAATTCATCGCTTAAAACATCTCTGCCCGCAGTATCAACCAAAATTAAATCAAACTTGCTAATTTTTTCTTCAATGTTTTTCCATATTTTTTCAGGATTCTTCTCTTTCTTGTCTATGAATGCAGTTATTTTTGCCCTTTCTGCAAGCTGTTCCAACTGCTCTGGGGCTGCCGGTCTGTGAACATCCAATCCAACAACACAGCATTTCAATCCCCTTTTGCTGTAGTAATTTGCAAGCTTTCCAATCGCAGTTGTTTTTCCATTTCCGTAAAGACCTACAAACATAATTCTTGCCTGTTTTCCTTTTACAATTTGAAGCTCTTTCTTTTCTCCGCCAAGAATTTTTACAAGCTCATCATGAATCAAAGCGATTAATTGCTCTTTTTTCTCAACATTTTTTATCTTTTCATTTAATGCAAGCTCTCGTATTTTTTCACTTAGCTGAAGCACAAGCTGCCTATCAACATCTGCTGAAAGCAGCGCAGTTTGTATTTCCTTTACAACTTCCTCAACGAGCTTCTTATCTACAAAAATCGCATTAGTTATCTTATTTAATGCGTTCTTAAAAATCCCCCCAAGTTTTTCCAAAACCATTTTGCCCTTCTTTATATAAAATTCAAATTTTAACGGTTTATAAGTTTATTCAGAATCCCAGCAGTTTTATTATTTTATCTTTGTCAAATCGTTCAAAATCTTTGTATTCCTGGCCCATGCCGAGGTAGAAAATGGGTTTTTTTGTGACATGGCTCACAGAAATAATTGCCCCGCCCTGCTCATCAACATCAGATTTTGTAAGAATTATCCCATCTATGCCAATTTTCCCATTGAAAATTTTTGCCTGCTCTGTTGCGTCATTTCCTGTAATTGCCTCTCCAACAAAAATTTTCAAGTTCGGCTTTGCAATTCGGCAAATTTTTTCCATTTCAGTCATTAAATTTACATTAGAATGCATTCTTCCTGCAGTGTCTATCAGCACAACATCAATATTCTCAGCCTTTGCATGCTTGATTGCATCATAAGCCACTGCCGCAGGGTCTGCCCCATAGGCATGTTTTATCATTTCAATCCCCAGATTAGATGCGTGTATTGACAATTGTTCCATCGATGCTGCTCTGAATGTATCTGCTGCAGCAAGCACGCAGGAAATATTATTTTTTTTCAAAAGCCATCCGATTTTTGCAATGCTTGTTGTTTTTCCGCTCCCATTTATCCCGAAAAACACAACCTTGTATGGTTTTTCTTTTTTAACTTCTTCCTTGATTTTTTCAATCAAATCATATGATTCTACTAAAATTCCATCAATGCTTCTTTTCAAGGCCTCTTTAATTTCATCTTCAATCTTTTTTCTTTCAACAGGATGATCTAAAAGTTCTTTCTTCATTTCTTTTTTAATATCTTCAATAACTTCCATTGCAACGCTGTTTTCTATCAAAACAATCTCCAATTCCTCAAATATTTTTTCAAAATGCTCTTCATTTAATTTTACAGAAGTGAATGTTTTTTTTAATTTGTCAAAAATGCTCTCTTTTTTCTCCTCAACCTCTTCCTCAACTTTTTTTTCCTCTTTTTTCCCCTCTTCTTTTGAAATCTCTTTTTCTTTTACTTCCTCTTTAATCTCTTTTTTCTCCTTAACAAGCTCTTTCTTCATTTCTTTTTCAATCTCTTTTTTCCCCTCAACCTCTTCCTTCTTTTCCTCCTCTTCTATTTTCTCAGAGCTCTTGCTAAACCATGATTTAATTTTTTCTTTAAGGAATTTGAACATTTTTCTCCTATCTCTATTGAAATAATGGGTTTTCAAAGATTTATAAAGATGTTTAAATTGTTCTGTAATATAAAAAAATTTATAACTTGCAGAAGCATATTTAATTAAATAAAAATGAAAACAATATTTGTTATTCTTGATGGAATAGGTGATAGGCCTTGCGAGCAATTAAAAGGAAAAACTCCTCTCGAATCTGCTCATACTCCAAATCTTGACTGGTTTACGCAGCAGGGCAAACTTGGAAGAATGATTCCTGTAAAAGAAGATGTTGCTCCAGAATCAGACAATGCCTTGGCCTCTATTTTTGGATACAGTAAATTGTTTGCAATGAGAGGTCCTCTTGAAGCAATCGGCGCTGGAATAAGGTTGCAGGAAGGGGATCTGGCATTAAGAACTAATTTTGCAACAATAAATAATATTCGTGAAGGAAAAATTATTGATAGAAGAGCAGGAAGAACATTGTCAACTAAAGAAGCAACAATTCTTGCCAAAGCAATAAATTCAAAAGTTAGACTGCCTGTAAGATTTTTATTCAAGAATACAATACAGCATAGGGGAGTTCTGGTATTTAGAGGCGGATTGTCAGATAATATTACAAATACAGACCCAGCATATCCAATCAAAGGAACATACAATCTTTATGATACATTGCATTACTCAAGAACTCTAGATGATGATGACGAAAATTCAGCATATTCTGCAAATGTATTAAATCAATTTATAGAAAAAAGTTATTCTGTTCTTGCATATCATCCAGTAAACCTGCAAAGAGTAAAGCACAAACTTTTGCCAGCTAACATCATTCTTACAAGAGATGCTGGCTCTTCAATTCCAGCAATACAAAAATTAGATGGAAAATGGGCTGCGATTGTTTATATGCCTCTTGAAATTGGCATTGCGCAGCTGTTGGGAATGGATATATTCTCTTTCAAATATCCTGAAATGAAAGCAAGCACATATGAAAATTTATACGCTGGATTGAACACTGCAATTCAATTTTCAAAAAAAATTATTCAGAAAAAGTTAAGGAATTATGATTATTTTTATCTTCATTTCAAGGAAACAGATGTTCCTGGCCATGACAATAAGCCAGAAGAGAAGAAAAAAATGATTGAAATTCTCGATAGAGATTTTTTTTCATTCCTAAGACAAGTTGCTGCAAAAGATAAAATCAAAATTGTTGTTACTGCTGATCATGCAGTCCCTTGCGTTTTGAAAGCGCATTCTTCAGATGCAGTTCCAATATTAGTTTATGGGCTTGGAAAGGACGAGACAGAGCATTTCTCAGAAAAAGATTCTCTGAGGGGAAGTATTGGAAAAATCTATGGCAAGGATGTGATGAAATTTGTAAAAGAGTAAATTTGTTTTTTCTTTTTTGAATTATATAAAAAATTATAAATAACTTTATAAAAACAGAATTTTTGTTTCTTTTGTTATTTTAAAAATAAAATGATAACCTATGCTGAAATTTACGAGATCTTGAGAAAAGAAAAGTATAATGAGCAGCTTCAGCCAATCCAGGCAAATTTTCTGTCAGAGGTAGCTGCATATTTACATGATAAAAAAGAGCTTGTTGCGAAAGACAGCGATACTTTCTCAGAAACAATCCAAAAGCTGAAAAAGCAGGTGGATAATGCAAATTCGATATTGCGGGAAATTCTTTCAAGACGAGAAAGGAAAATAATTGAGCTTGCCTTTCTTGCAGCAAAAACAGGCATTAGCAAGAGAGATGCTGAAAATATGCTCTCCCATGAGCGCGACTTTTTCGAGACAATAACCAAGAAAATCTCTGAAAATGAATTAACATTAAAGAAAATTCTCAACGGTGAGAAAGAGAAAAGTTTAAAAAATCAACTTGTCCGATTAAAACAGGATATCGAGGAATTTCTTGATGTCGATGGTAATGCTTTAGGCCCCTTCACTGCTGGACAAATTGTTAATTTACCAAAAGAAATTGTTTCAATTCTGACTGCTGAAGGGAAAGCAGAAATCATCCTGCAAGAATAAATCAATATTAAATTAGAATGAGATTTCCAAAAAAAATCAAAAGATATTGCCCATACTGCAAGAAGCATACAGATCAAAAAGTCTCTTTAGTTAGCTCTGGAAAGAAAAGAAGCTCCCAGAAAAGAGGCTCAATTTCAAGAGCAAAGAAAAGAGGGCTTGGAATTGGCTATGGAAATCTTGGAAGATGGGGAAGTAAACCAGCAAAATTTAAAAGAAAAACAAAAACTACAAAGAAAACAAATTTAATGTACACTTGCCCTGTCTGCAATAAATCTGTAATGCAGGCGCAGGGAATAAGAACAAGCAAAATTTCTATTGAAGATAAGAAAACAGAGATTGAATCAAATAAACACAAATAAAATGGCAGTTCTAAAGAAAAAATCTTTTGAAGTTGAAGTTCCGCAGATAAATTTTGTAACTTCTCTGATGGCAAAATCAGAAAGTGAAATAATTGGAAGAACTCTGAAAATTGATCTGACGAGATTCCTTAAGGGAAGAAGCCTTGAAGCAAAACTTCTTGTTGTAAAAGAAGGAGATAAGTTAGTTGGAAAATTTTATGCCCTTAATTTATTTTTATCTTATATCAGAATGATGATGAGGCCAGGCATATCTTACGTTGAGGATTCCTTTGTTTGCAGTTCAAAAGATGACAACAGATTAAGAATAAAGACTTTTTTAATTACTAGAAAAAAAGTTCATAGAAGCGTGAGAAATGCCCTGAGAGAGCAATGCAAAGAATTAATCTGCGCTGCCGCAAAAGACAAGGTTTCTGATGATCTTTTGTCAGATGTTCTGATTGGAAAATTCCAGTATGAGCTTCAGAAAAAATTAAAGAAAGTTTATCCATTGTCTCTTTGTGAAATCAGAGTTTTTGAAAAACAAAGGAAAATTTAATTCTTTTATAGCAAATTTTATAAGCACTTTTTTTGTCTTCTCACTATGCCTCAGTAGCTCAGTTGGCTAGAGCATCTGTTTTGTAAACAGAGGGTCGGGGGTTCAAATCCCTCCTGAGGCTTTTAGCCTGAGGAATTTGAACAAGGGTTCAAATCACATAAAAATGCAAAACATTTTTAAGTTGCCGAAAATCTAAAGATTTTCAAGCACCTCCTGAGGCTTTTAGCCTGAGGCTTATTGGGCCTATGGTCTAGTGGTACGACGTCTCCTTGACGAGGCCTTCTTAGGAAGAAGCCCTGGGAAGAAAAAAACTCAATATGGAGAAGATCAGCGGTTCGATCCCGCTTGGGCCCATTTTTCACTTATTCTTTAATTAAATTTATATATGCTTTTTCCTTCTTTAAAAACATAAAATTAAGAGGGGAAATACTAGAAATGCGAGCTTTCTTTATTAGTGAAAAGTTGGAAAGAAAAATGAATAAAAGAGCACAGGTTACTTTGTTTATTATTATTGCAATTCTTATTGTTGCAGGAGTTTTGATTTTCAATTATGTTTCAAAGCTTCCAGTGGCTTTGCCTTCTGAAATAAAAAGTGTTGAGGACTATTTTACTGGTTGTATAAGCGCCAGGGCTCAGGACGGGCTTTCTGTTCTTGGAGAGCAGGCAGGATACATTGAACAGCCAGAAACAGACCCTTCTTCAGAATACGCTCCATTCTCAAACAAGTTTAATTTCCTTGGGATTGAAGTGCCATACTGGTTTTATGTTTCTGGAAATAATCTTCAGAAAGAGCAGATTCCAACAATAGAAAATATGCAAAAAGAGCTTGAGACCTATGTTTCAGATACTTTTTTGGAC
Source organism: Candidatus Pacearchaeota archaeon CG06_land_8_20_14_3_00_35_12 (assembly GCA_002780285.1). Lineage (GTDB taxonomy): Archaea > Nanobdellota > Nanobdellia > Pacearchaeales > PEVX01 > PEVX01. The sequence continues at coordinate 3,222 of PEVX01000019.1, read as the reverse complement.
TGCGCGGATTTTTCTTCATTTGAAGACCAGGGATATAATATCACAAAATCAGACAATGTCACTATAAAATCAAAGATAAATGACAATTCAGTCATAATTTCACTGAATTATCCAATCACAGTAAGCTTTAATGGAGTTTCTCGCAGAATTCAATTGCATAGTGTTCAGATTACAAGCGATTATGGTAAATTATTCAAGGAATCCAGGAAAATCTATGATTCTGAACAGCAGCAGCTGTTCTTCGAAAATTATTCTGTTGATGTAATTGCCATGTATGCGCCGACAAATAATTTTGAAATTTCATGCGTGCCTAAAATCTGGGATGTTGAGAATGTTTCAAGTACTATTAAAAATGCCTTGCAGCAGAATTTTATCACTTTGAAAGCAAAAGGAACATATTATACTCTTGGAAATGATGTAAGAAAATATTTTGTTTTTAATACTGGACAAAATTTTGATGATGCTGTTTCAGTGAAATACAATCCATCTTGGCCAACAACTTTTGAAGTATATCCTTCTCAAAATGGAGTTATGAGAGCAGATCCTGTCGGAACTCAGGCAGGGCTTAATGTTCTTGGCTTTTGCTATATTAACTATAATTTTGTTTATTCAATGAAATTTCCGGTTCTTGTCCAGGTAATTTCCAACAAAACAGGAGAATTATTTCAATTTCCATATGTTGTAATTATTGAAAAAAACAAGCCTAAAAATGCGACAGTTCCAGAACAGGTTGCAACTTCTCTTCCAGAAATCTGCAATGCACGAGTTCAGAACGCGACTGTTTATACTTATGATTCAGAAGGAAATCCTGTTGAAGCAGACATAAGCTTCAAATGTTTGAATACTATCTGTTCTATTGGAAAAACATCAATCTCAGAAAATGAGGCTGTTCTCTCAGATCTTTTTCCTCAGTGCGTTAATGGATTTATTGTGGCGCAGGCTCCTGGATTCTCAGAGACAAAATATCAAATTTCCTCAAACCAGGAATTTATTGCAGCTGTCTTGATGCAGAAACTTTACAATCTATCATTGTCTTTTGATCAGCAGGCTCAAAATAAGATTTTGATTAGTGCAAGAAGCCTTTCAGGAGAATACTCAACAATTTCTGTTTGGCCTGACCAAAAAACAATTCAATTAGAGCCAGGAGATTATGAGTTCAGCATAACTGTTTTTAATCAAGGAAACATTTCAATTCCTGCTCAGCAAACAGAGCAATGCGTAAATGTTCCTGCAGACGGCGTTGCAGGAGTATTTGGAATAACAAAACAACAATGCTTTCCCCTGAATAGCTCTGCAATGACTCTTTCAGAGGTTCCTGTTGGCGGAGGAAAAGTAAATGTTACAATTTATGAAGAGGAATTAAGAAATTCAAAGAATATTTTATTTCATATAAATTCATTCAGCATTCCAAAAAACATTAATGACTTGCAGCAGGTTTACAATTTAATTCAAAATTCAGAATTGAATCCGCCCGATTTAAGCTGAATTTTAAAAAATTAAAAAATGAAAAAAGAGCATACAACAAAAATATTGTTGATTTTACTACTTGTAGGAATGCTTGCAGGCATGTCAGCAAGCTTTGCAATTGCGCAGGATGAAACAACATCAAACGAATTTCCATCCTATCTTTTTGGCGGAGCCACGCAGGAGGATTTATGCAAATCAGAGCAGGATTTTTTTGTTATGATTGAGCCAGGCTCATGCGAGCCGGCAGTTGTCCGTTCTGATTTGCTCGAAGAACAAAATGTCCCGGTTTTCTGCAAATTAATAGGATTAAAGATAAATCCACTTATCCAAGTTCCTTACATTGATAAAATAATTCCTGTTGGATTCAAATCAACAGACCAAATTACTGGAATAAATTTCTATCCTGCAAGAAAATATGCTTCTGGTGAAATCGGATTTAACACTTCAGGAGCTCCAGGTTTTGAAAATTTGGGATGGCTTGTTGTAAATCTGAAGAAACAGCCAATTGAATCAAAGATGCCTCAGAATGTCAATCTTAATCTTAGTACGAAAATCTATTATGATTATCAAAAAAGTTTTGGAGTTTTTGATACAGAAAAAGCGCTTCCTATTTTTGAGAATGAGGATGATTTTGAAAATAACATTCAAGATTATGCCTTCTGGGGTGGAAAAGGCTTTGTTAGGGCATTTAATGTTCAGGCAGACAAGGCTGAAATAGGAGTTTATTCAGGAACTACGGGAACAAATAGGAATTTAGTTTTCAGGAGAACACTTAATCTTGGACAGGAGACAGAGCCAATTTACATAGGGTCTTTTTGTTCTGGCGGAGTAAAATTAAAATTAGATGATATAACTTATCCAAAACCAAAAGCTTATTTGTATGTTGATGGCAATGAAGTTGTTGTCACAGAAGGCAAGACACTAATAGCAGGCTCTGGCTGCAAGGTTGAAAAAATAACCTCTAAATTTTTCCAGCAATATGTGAGGATAAATTGCGGAGGAAAACAGTATGAGCTTGGAAAAGACGCTTTTGCAATTGAACTTGAAGTAAATGGCATAAAAGGAAATTATACTGTTGGAAGCAATGTTTCTTCAAATGTTTACTTGGCATATTTTGGAGTTGATGACAAGCAGATTTACGCAATTGCGATGAATACGAAAAATATTGTTGATGTTGAAAAAAGATTCATAGATATTGACCGTGCTGTTGAAAGGCTGAAAACAGCCAAAAAAACCATTGATGAAACAAATTTGAAAGCAGAATTAAAAACTAAATGGAATAATCTTTTCTTTATTCCAGCAAACCAAGAAGTGACTGTCGCAGGAACAAAGATAAAAATTTCTAAAGTAACTATTCGGGATACAATTCTTCCTGAAAATATTGCTGATAATTATGACAGGGCGAAATTAGCCTTCAAAACTATTGTTGATGATTATACCTATTCAAAAGGAGAAATTGATGGAACAAATCAGTTTTATGGTTTCGTGGCATTGCAGAAAGCAATTGACTTGGCATACCTTCTTGGAAAAACAGGTGATGCTGAAGAATTAACAATCCAGCTCCGTGAAACATATCAGGGCTATGTTTCAGATTATCAGCTGAATGCAGCAGTGCAAAAAGCAGAGCAAGGAAATGTCTTCAATCTGAATGATGCTTCTGCATACATCAATGATTCCAAAGCAAGAAGGAATTATTTTGTTGTTCTTCAGAAGATAGATGTTCCTGATGAGAATGATATAAACACAACTCTTGAA
>PEVX01000018.1 GCA_002780285.1 Candidatus Pacearchaeota archaeon CG06_land_8_20_14_3_00_35_12 | reverse complement strand
GCCATGAAATTCAACTGCGACAACCAGTAATTAAAATGAAAATTGAAGCAGTGGTGATATTTGATTAACGGACTACAAAATCGTGCCGCGCTTGATTCCAACTACAATGCTAATAGGCTTGATGTTAATGGCAACAACTTTGACAACAACAGGAATGGTTTTGCTTTTGGAATAGCCTTGCTCCTAAGACCTATTGTTATGAAAACTTTTAACAATCTTTATCCCAAACTTTATTCATTGAGTAATCTAATTCTTGCCTGGAAAAAGGCAAGAAAGCACAAGACAAAAAAAGATTATGTTATTGAGTTTGAAAGAAATCTTAAAGAAAACATCTTAAATTTGCGAAAAGAGCTTGAACAGCAGACTTATCAGCCAGAGCTTTTGAAAACATTTATTCTGCGCGACCCGAAAACCCGCAAGATTTCAAAGTCTGCATTTCGTGACAGGATTGTTCATCATGCCCTATTTCATATTATTGAGCCTATTTTTGACAAAATCTTTATTTATGATTCATGCGCAAACAGGGTTGGAAAAGGAAATCTTTTTGCCTTAAAAAGATTTGACAGATTCAAGCGGAAAGTTTCAAAGAACAACACAAGAAACTGCTTTGTCTTGAAGGCAGACATAAGGCATTATTTTCAGGAAGTTAATCATAAAGTTTTGCTGAGCATACTAAGAAAAAAGATAATTGATGAAAAAGTAATTTGGCTGATTAAAAAGATAATAACAAATCATTATGACAAAAAAGGAATGCCTCTTGGCAATCTAACCTCACAGTTCTTTGCGAATGCTTATCTTAATGAATTGGATTATTTTATCAAGCATAATTTGGGGGCAAAATATTATATTAGGTATGTTGACGATTTTGTCCTGCTTCATAACTCAAAAGAGCAGCTTGAAACTTGGAAAATTGAAATTGACAATTTTTTGGAAGAGGAATTAAAGTTAGGACTTCATCCGGATAAATCCAAGGTAATTCCTCTTTCAAGAGGTATTGATTTTGTCGGCTTCAGGAATTTTTATTATTACAAGTTTTTGAGAAAAAGAAATATCAAAAAAATTCTTGTCAAAATTGAGAGATACAATAATGAAGAAATAAGCAAGGAAAAAATAACTGAAAGCTTTCAGGGCTGGAATGCTTATGCAAAATGGGCAAACGCTTATAAATTAAGGGAGAGATTTTTTAAATGCATAAACACTATTGAAAAACATGGCAAAGACAAGCTTTTATGATGCAATTTCAGGGAACAAGAGGAATTCTGTGCTTTTGATTATCCTGACATTCGCTTTTTTTGTTTTTTTGGGATGGGCGATTTCAATGGCTTTTCAGCCGGGATATTTTTTTGCGATTATGGCTTTTTCAATTGTCTTTTCTTTGATTTATATTCTTTCAACTTATTATAATTGCGATAAGATTGCCTTGTGGAGTGTAAGCGCAAAGCCAGCTGATTCTCATTATAAACATCAGCAGAATATGGTTGAAGGATTGGCTCTCGCAGCAGGAATCCCAACGCCCAAGCTTTTTATCATGCAGAACGAGCAGATAAATGCATTCGCTTCAGGAAGAGATCCTAAGCACGCAGTAATTTGTTTGACAACAGGAGCAGTAGAAAATTTGAATGACAAGGAGCTTGAAGGGGTTATCGCCCATGAAATGTCCCACATTAAAAATTTTGATGTAAGATTCATGACGCTTGTGGCTGTAATGGTTGGAGCAATCGCAATATTTTCTGAAATGTTCTTGAGAAGCTTGTGGTATGGAGGACATAGAGATAGCGATAGCGGCAAAGGAAACGCAATTTTCTTTTTAATCGCGATACTTCTTGCGATAATCGCGCCTTTGGTTGTGAAAATTGTGCAGCTTTCAATTTCGCGCAAGCGCGAATACCTTGCAGACGCAAGTTCTGTGCAATTGACAAGATATCCTCCAGGATTGATAAGCGCATTGAAAAAAATTGTTTTGAAGAACAAGCCTATAAAAGTGTCTTCTGCGATGAAGCCTTTGTTTTTTGCAGAAACATTGCCTGAAAAAACACAAAGCATGTTTTCAACACATCCTCCTGTTTCTGCAAGAATAAGAGCATTGCAGGAAATGGGCGGATAATTGTGAATTTTTCTTTTAACTTTGAAATGGTGTCTTGATTTGTTGATATTTTTTGAAAATATATTCTTGAGCATAAAAAAGCTTAAAAAGGGCTTTATACTAAAGGTTGTGGTTTAAATTAAAAAGAGGCACAATATCTTGTGGTTAGTGTTGTAACTGTTAAATGAAATGTCCATATTGTTTCACAAAAGAGACAAAAGTTGTTGATAAGAGAGAATCTGGCGAGAAGGAAAATGAAATCAGGAGAAGAAGGGAGTGTTTGAAATGCCACAAGAGATTCACGACTTATGAAAAGCTTGCAGAGGCAGATATTCTTGTTGTAAAAAAAGATGGAAGAAGAGAGCCTTTTTCCAGAGAAAAAATAAGAAATGGCGTAATGAAATCCTGCGAAAAACGCCCTGTAAGCCAGGAGCAGATAGACAAGATTGTGAATGAAATAGATGAGAAGGTTAGAAACAAAGGCAAAGAAGTATCATCTTCGCTTATCGGCGAGCTGATTATGGAGAAGCTGAAGAAACTTGACAATATAGCATATGTAAGATTTGCATCTGTTTACAAGGAATTTGCAGACGTGTCTGATTTCAAGGATTTGTTGAATGAAATCCGCAAAAAATAATCAATAAAGCAAAAAATAGTGTTGAAATGCAAAAAAATTTAAAAAGCAGGGAAAAATAACAATATAGTTTAAAAAAAGAGATGGCAAAAAGCAAAAAAATTAATGGTAATGATAAGCTTAAGAAAGCAATGCAGGAAATAAGGCAAAGCGAAAGAAATTCTCAGTATTGGAATTCTAAATCTTCTTCTCCTGAAACAGAATCAGAAAAAAAAGAGGAAACAGACAATTAAAATGGAGATAAAACAAATCAGAAAAAGAAATGGAAAAAAGGTTGATTTTGTCCAAGATAAAATTACAGAAGCAGTTTTTCGTGCCGGAGATGCAGTTGCTCGTCGCGAGGGAAAAGTAGGAGACAGAGCCATTTCTCAAAGAGTTTCTGACAGAGTTGTAGGAAATCTCGAGCACATGTTTGGTGGAGGACCAACTATTCCAAATGTTGAGCAGGTTCAGGATGTTGTTGAAAAAACGCTTATTCAGCTTGGATATGAAGATACTGCAAAAGCATATATTCTTTACAGGGAAAAGCACAAAGAAAGAAGAGAATTAAATTCTGCGCAGAAAGAAGTTTTTAATTTTGCAAGGAGACTCATCAATGATTATATCAAAAAAGTAGACTGGAGAGGACAAGAAAATTCAAATTCCGGGCAGATAACATTTCAAGGAGCAAATGCAAGGCTTGCAGGAGATTTATGGAATACTTTTGCATTGCATGAAATGTATGGAACAGAAAATCCCGAGATTGCAGAGGCTCATAAATCAGGACAACTTCACATTCATGATTTGGATTTTCCGACAGTGGCTTATTGCTGCGGGCATTCGCTTGAACAATTATTAAAAAGAGGTTTCGGAGAAGTCAAGGAAAGAGTTCAAAGCTCTCCTGCGAAACATCTTCGTTCAGTAGTAAACCAGATGGTTAATTATATCGGAACAATGCAGGGCGAGTTTGCAGGAGCGCAGGCTTTTTCATCTGTAGACACTTTTCTCGCGCCTTTTGTAAGAGTTGATAACTTGTCTTATGAAGAAGTCAAGCAGTCAATGCAGGAACTGGTTTATGGCTTGAATGTTCCGTCAAGATGGGGCTGGCAGGCGCCTTTTTCCAATTTGACATTTGACTTGACTGTTCCAAAAGACCTGGCAAATAAAAAAGTTCTTTCAGGGCTTAAAAAAGAAAAAATTGAACTGTATATAGAAAGAGAGAGGCAGGCAATAAACGAAAAATATAATGGCTTGTTTCCTGCTGAAAAAGTTGAAGAATATTTGGGAGAAAGAAGAAATTCTCTTGAAAAAATGCTGGATTCTAGATATGGAGAATATCAAAAAGAAATGAATATGATTAACAAAGCATATCTTGAATTAAAACTTGAAGGGGACAAAGCAGGAAGAATTTTCACATTTCCAATTGATACTTATAATCTGACAAAAGATTTTGACTGGGACTCAGAAATCTCAGATCTTCTTTTTGAAGTTACTGGAAAATATGGAATTCCTTATTTCCAGAATTATCTTGGAAGCAATTTAGACCCGGGAGCGATAAGGGCAATGTGCTGCAGGCTGAATATTGACCAGAAAGAATTGATGAAAAGGCCTGGCAGTTTATGGGGTCCTGGAGATTCAACAGGAAGCATCGGCGTTGTTACAATAAATATGAACAGGCTTGGTTATGAAGCCCATAATGAAGATGAATATTTCAAAATGCTTGGGCATAGAATGGATTTGGCAATGCAGTCTCTTGAAATCAAAAGAAAAAGAATTGCGCATCTTCTCAAGGAAGATTTTGTTCCTTTCACAAAATCTTATTTGGGGCATTTCAAAAATCATTTTTCAACAATAGGATTGGTTGGAATGCATGAAGGCTTGGTTAACTTTCTAAAGCAAGGCATAGACACAGAGAAAGGCCAAGAGTTTGCTATCAAAACTCTTGATTTTATGCGAGAAAAACTGAAAGAGTATCAGGAAAAAACAGGAAATTTATACAATCTTGAAGCAACCCCTGCAGAAGGCGCTTCTTATAGATTGGCGAAGCTTGACAAAGAAACATATCCACACATTTACACTTCAGGAGAAAAAGAGCCTTATCTCACTAATTCAACACAGCTTCCAGTGAGTTTAGATATTGATTTATTTTCTGCATTAAAACATCAAGAGCCTTTGCAAACTCGTTATACTGGCGGGACAATCTTTCACACATTTTTAGGCGAGAGTATGAGCGGAGCGCAAGCAAAAAAACTAGTCAGAAAAATTGCCGAGAATACAACTCTTCCTTATTTCAGCCTGACTCCTGTTTTTAGTATTTGTGAAAAACATAATTATATTTCTGGAAATAAGCCGATATGCCCTAAATGCGGAGCAAAGACAGAAGTTTATGACAGAGTTGTAGGTTATATAAGGCCTACAGGAACAATGAATCCAGGAAAACAGGAAGAACAAAAAGACAGAAGAAGGTTTCCGGTTTAAAATGCCAACTTATGATTTGTACATTTTTCCAAATTGTGATAAATGCCATGAGGTAAAAGATTTTTTGAATCTTAAAAACATTAAATATGATGAAATAGACTTGACTTCTGATGAGGGCAATCAAAAATTTAAAAATATCTATCTTTCAATACGCGACAGGATAAAAAGAGACGAAGCGCATGGAAACATGGTAGTGATGCCTGTTTTTATCAAAAATAATGATTCTGGAATTGAAGCGATTGTTCAGGATATTGAAGGAATCAAAGCATTGTTCTCATAAAATGAAAATTTCTGGCTTCCTTAAACAGACCGTAAAAGATTTTCCCCCTGAAAAGCTTACTATCGCGGTTTTTACTTCAGGTTGCAATTATTCCTGCCCTTCCTGCCATGCCAAGCACATAAATAATGGTGGACAAAATTATACTGTTGATGATGTTTTTTCTTATTTAGATAAGACAAAAGGATTTATTGAAGGTGTTGTTATTTGTGGCGGTGAGCCAACATTGCAGAAGGATTTGCCAGATTTTGCAAGAAAATGCAAGGAAAAAGGTTTGCTGGTAAAACTTGATACAAATGGAAGCAATCCTGAGATGCTTGAGAGACTTTTGAATGAGAAAATTATTGATTATGTTGCGATGGATATCAAAGGACCTTCAAAATTGTATTCTAAACTAATTGGAAAAGAGAGTTATTCAATTAATGAAGGAATCGCGCTTGTCCAGAAATTTCCTGATTATGAATTCAGGACAACAGTTGCGCCAGTAATCCTGGCTGATGGAATAAGTTTCATGACTCCTGAAGAAGCAGGAGAAATGGCAAAAGAGATTTCCTCAATTGCTGATAAAAATTCTAAATGGTACATCCAGAAATTTGTTGCGAGAAGCAAGAAAGAAATGATGGATGAAAGATTAAGCAAAGAGAATTTGGCTGAGGAGATATGGGAAACTCCAAACGAGTTATTAAAGAGTTTTAGCGATGAAGTCAAAAAATATTTTCCTAAGTGCGAGCTGAGATAAATTTTATTTAGGAAGCTCGCAGCCGGTTTCTTTTGAAAGTTCTTCCAAAGATTTGACGCCGACTGACTTGTTTCCGTTTATGCCCCATGTTGGGATATATTTTATTTCTGCCGCGGAGCATTCTGTTTGGTTATATTTGCAGTCAATTATGTTCAATTTTGATAAAGAATCTCCAAAAAGTTTTTCCTGGTCAGCGCAATGAGGGCATCCTTCCTGGACATATAAGATTGCCTTGCCTCCAACGCAGGATGCAAAAGAATCAAGATTTTTTGTGCAGCCGCTGAAGCCACAGATTAATACGATTAATACGATTAATGCCGCAATTAAAATTTTTTTCATAAAATATCCATCCAAAGAATGTTTTTATATTTTGTTAGTGCTGTTTTCTAGATATTTTTCAAAAGAACAATTGCTTTTGAACCAGGGTTTTTCTTTAAGATACTCGCGCCATGGCAAACAAATCTCATAAATTTCATCACCCAAAATTTGTTTATATCCAAGCTTCTCAATTAAAAAAAGCATAGGCTTATTCTCAATAAATATTCCATGCACTTCTATTTTTGAGATTTTGCGTTTAATAGTTGTATCCTCTAAAGCTTTGATGAGTTTTGTAGCATAACCTTGTCTTCTGTAATTTGGCTCTATTCCTATCATATAAAGATCAATAAATTTTTCTTCTTTCTCTACTTCAATAAAATCGAGAAATCCAATGCTTCCGCTGATCCAATCAGGCACACTGCTTTTGCTAGGCCAGGTTATCCTATCACTTTGTGGCATTTTTTCTCCAACAATCAACCGTTCTATATCATTTATGGGTTTATTGGGATCAAACATAGACATTTTTTTGCCAATGTATTCAATTTCATAGTTCATATTTTGGGGCTACAAATAAGCTATAAATAGCTTTCCTTTAATCAAGATTATCTTAAGAATTCTATTTTTTTATCTTGAATTTTTTAGACGCGAAGAAATTGCATAAGCAATGTCCCTGTTTCTTGATTTCTGCCTTGTGGAAGATGCATGGGCAGATTATGTTCCTATCATTGTCAAAATTTCCTGTGACAATGCGGCATGGGCAGAAGTGGTAGCCGAATTTTTTCTCATTTGCAAGCAAGCCTTTTATTGTCCTCTTAACCTGGGTTTTGTTAGGATACATTTTGTAGCCTGCTTTTTTCGCGTAAGCTTGTGAAAGCTTTAGGAGTTGTTTGGAGGTCATTTTATATTTTGTTCTTTTGTGTTATTTAATTTGTTAATTTATCCAAAGGGCTTTTTATATTTATTAGTTTAGGTGAAGATGTATGCCGATAAATCATGGTTGTTTCTGGACTTTTATGGCCAAGCAAAGATTGAACTTCAGTAATTGAGCATTCATCTTCAATCAAATGTGTGGCAAAAGAATGCCTTAAAGTGTGGCATCCAATATTTTTAGAAAGCCTGACTTTCTTTACAGCTTTCTTGACAATCTGCTGCAAACTTCTTATACTATATTTTCTTCCTCTTTGGCTCGTAAACAAATAATCAAATTCATTCATCTTCTTCAAGCCAATAAATTTTCTTAAATCCTCTTTTAAAGAATCAGCAATAATAAACAATCTGTCCTTATTTCCCTTACCACCGCGAACCCATCCAAATCCTTTCTCAAGCTCTAAATCTTTGATGCATAAATTAATCAATTCAGAAACTCGCAAACCCGCTCCGTACATCAACCGAATCATAAGTTTGTGTTTAGGATTCTTAATTACATCAAACAATTTCTTAACCTCTTCTTTTGACAAAACAACAGGCAATTTTTCAGGAACTTTACTATACTTGATATCAATCCATATTCTTTTTTCCAGAACTTGTTCAAACAAGAATCTTATTGCCATGTGATAGGTGTTCATTGTGTTGCCAGCAAGTTTCTTTTCAGATAAATGTTCCAAAAATAGGCGAACATCTTTTTTGCTTATCTTATCAAGTCCTTTTCTAGAAAATTTAAGGAATCTATTAATGCAGTAAACATAGGTCTCAACAGTCCTTTCACTATATCTCCTTCTTCTGCACTCTCTTTTTACAGCTTCTTCCACATTGACAGGAATATGAGCCATAAAATATAAATAATAGAAGCACTTTTATACCTTATTATTTGAAAAAAGTTGGTAATATGTAAACTGCTTGGTGCGTGGAA
>PEVX01000014.1 GCA_002780285.1 Candidatus Pacearchaeota archaeon CG06_land_8_20_14_3_00_35_12 | reverse complement strand
AATTATCAATTTCTGAAATAATCCTGACGGTTTTTCCTTTTTGCTCTACAGAAAGATAGCAAGAATTCTTTTTAGCAATATTGTGCTCGACCCCAAACTTCACAAATTTCTCATTTTCATAAAAAATCTTTAATTTCTTTTCAACATCGGGAATTTTATTATCACAAGGGATTTTAGTGTCATAATGGATTATTGCAGTAATCCCTCTGTCCTGCGCTTCGTTAACCTGAGGATAAAAAGCAATTTCCTTTTCAAGAAGAAACTCAATTTCAGGAACGTGCTTATGCTCTCTAAATGGAGCGTAGGGCTTTATTGAACCATCAGGAATAGGATATTTTCCAGCTCCTGAAATTCCGGAAGTTGCATCTATATGTATATTCCTTGTATAATTTCTTACAGGATAAAGAGCAAGAAGGATTGCAGTCGCATAACATCCCGGATTTGCAGCAAAACTCGCATTTTTGATTTCCTCTCTATTTATTTCAGGCAAGCCATAAACCGCTTTTGCTGTTAGCTCAGGGGAAGTGTGTTTTATTTTATACCATTTTTCAAATTTTTCCTGAGGCAAACGATAAGCGCCACTCATGTCGATTATTTTCTTTTTTTGCTCAAATAATTGTGGGACTTTTTTCAAGGAAGTCTCAGCATCTACTGCAAGGAACAAAAAGTCTGCATCATCAATTCTTCCTTTCCAGCCATCACTCTTTTCATAATAAACCATATTAATTCTTGGATGATTTTCCAAAAGCTCTTGAAGTTCCATTCCTGTTCTTCCTGTGTATCCGATAATTCCAACATTTACCCTTTCTGTTTCTGCCATAAGAAAAGCTTTTAATTCATGTTTTTATTCTTTTCCTTATGGGCCTGTAGTTCAATGGTAGAATGCGGCCATGGCATGGCTGTGGTCCGGGTTCGACTCCCGGCAGGTCCACTCTCTTTAAAATGAATTCAAGTAAGGCAATCAAACAATTACGTTTTCTTGAAAAGCTTGTTTCAAACCATAAACTAAGGCTTGCTGCAGAATGGAAAGAAAAATGGAAAATATTAATCTCAACAATTCTCTCGCCGCAGACAAAAGATGAGACGACAATCAAGATTTCAGGAATTCTTTATAAAAAATATTCTTCACCTGAAAAACTTGCAAATACATCCCTAAAAGAAATAAAAAGAATCATCAAACCAATAAATTATTACAAGACAAAAGCAAAGCACATCAAGGAGACTGCAAAAATTATTAGCAAGCATAGAATTCCAAAAACACGCGAAGAACTCATGAAACTTCCTGGCGTCGGCAGAAAAGTCGCAAATGTTTATCTTGCAGAAGCATACAATGCCCAAACAATCGGCGTTGACACTCATGTCTCAAGGATTTCTCAAAAACTTGGCTGGACAAAAAATAAAAATCCTTATAAAATTGAAAAAGACCTTGAAATCTTGTTTCCAAAAAATTATTGGAATTCTATAAATTACATTGTTGTTCGCTTTGGCAGGATTTATGGCAAATCAAGAAAGAATGAAGACAAAATCTTAAAAAGAATAAAATCTCTTAATTAACATGGCAGACTGCATTTTTTGCAAAATCATTAAGGAAGAAATCCCATGCGCAAAGGTTTATGAAAATGATGAGGTGCTTGCATTTCTTGATATTTCTCCTGTAAATAAAGGCCATGTTCTTGTCCTGCCAAAAAAACATTTTGAAAATATTGAAAATTTGCCTGATGAAATTCTTTGCGAGATTGCAAGAACAATCAAGAAACTTTCAAAAGCAGCGTTGAAAGCTGTTGGAGCAGATTCTTTTAATTTAGGCCTGAACAATGGAAAAAACGCAGGACAGCTTGTGCAGCATGTTCATTTTCATATAATGCCTCGTTTTGAGAATGATGGTTATAAATTATGGATTGGCAAAAAATATACAGAAGGTGAAATGGAAAAAATCGCTAAATCCATAAAGAAAAATCTTTGATTTTTTTGTCTCTCAGAAATTGAAATTTCAGAGATAAGAAAAGCCTTATAAATTATCTTTTTCTTTTGACATTATGCCAGTGTAGTTCAGCCTGGTAGAACACGGCTTTCATAAGGCCGCTGTCGGAGGTTCAAATCCTCTCACTGGCATGTCTATATTTTATCAGAAATTACTCTTTTTTTATTTTAGAAGCCTCAACCTTTTTTAGTCTTGTTAAATATCCTGCAATGCTATTCCTAAATTTTTTGGATTCTATAATTTTCACAAGTATCTCCTGATTTTTGTCAAAATCAGTTGTAAAACTAGCTGAGAAATCTTTCATCAATTCCTTTGTGATTCTTTTAATCAAGGTTGTTTTTATACGCCCCATGTTCCTATGAATTTTTTGTTTTACAGCGTATTTAAAGTTTTTTATAAGTTTAATCTATTTTTTTGAAAATAATCGGGCCAAAATTCACATCTTGTTTGGGCAATTCATTTACGAGAAAAAGAACAGGCAGGCCTAATTGATTGGCTTGCTGCTGGCTAAGCAAGATATCAGAAGTTGTTGGTTTCTTTTTATTTTTAGCAACAGCAAGAAATTTTATCTTTCCAATGTCTGAATCAAGAGAAACAATTGCTGAAAAGTCCTTGCCTTCAATTATTTTTTCAATACCAATATTTTTGGTTTCAAAAAATTCCTTGATTTTGCTGACAAATGCTGAATTGTCTTTTTTTGAAGAACTTTTTCTTCTTTTAGGTTCTTCAGAAAGAACTTTTTCTTCTTTTTTCTCCTTTTCTGGCTTTTCAGATTTTTCAGCATTTATCTGAAGTTTTGGTTTTTCAAATCTCAAAAGCTCATGAATCTTGCTCATTGAATCCTGCTCTGAAAAAGTATGAAATCTCCAAAAAATTCTCTCACTATTAGCATCTGTGACTTTTATCGGAACTGCAAAATCTTTCATGCTCCTAAGAGCTACGCGCTCAGCAGGCATTACTTTTTCATCCTCAAGAATCTGATTTTTTTTCAATAATTCAAATGTTTCTTTTTCTTTTTGAGGCAGGAATTTGGCAAAAGCATCAAGCTTTTCCTCTTGCCCTAGAACATAATACAATGGAGAGCCTCCGACTTTCATGTTGCTTAACTTCAAAAGGTCATGGTCATGCATTTCAGCTATAATTGCTGAAACTAATATTGGCGACATTGCCATTTCCCGGCTTAGCTGGACAGGCAAAGATGGCCCTTTTTCGTTTATGATTGCAAGAATCTTTACTTTTTTTCCATCTATATCCTGCATTTCTGATTTGTCAAACATTTTTAAAAATAAAAAAGAACTCACGGCTTAAGCCATTTAATTTCATAATATGTAACATCGCCTTCTTCATCAACAATTCCAATAAGTAAATTCTTGTTTGTTGAATGCGCAACCCTGTTTTTTGCGGCGAAATCATGCCAAGTCAAGATGGAATTTTCAGAAACAGGATAAAGAACCCATTTTGCATGCTCCTCGCCAGGCTTAATGCCTTTTTCATAAACCCTGAAATCAGCGCCGAACTTCAACGCTGTCTTGACAACATAGCCGCGATTTCTCATGTCTCTGAATACTGAATATTTAGCGAAAAAATTTGGCTCAAGCGCTCTGGCTTTCTCTATTAATTTTTCATGGCTTATTTTTTTCTTGGCTGAAAAAACATCAAGTTTTCCCTTTTCAACAAGATAAATCGCTTCAATCATTGAATAAAAGACATTTCCGTGCTCAAGATTGCCAAGCCTTGACTGCTCATAAAGCGAAATTGCCTTTCCAGAATTGGAAACTATTCTTTCTCCGATTAAAACAGCCTTCATTTTTGCGGCCTCTTGCAGCTTTTGCACAATTTTTTTCTTTTTAGCCATGCCATGAAAAACCCAGGATTATATTTAAACTTTTTTAAAATGAAAAATCGAGATATTTAAAAACAAAATTCTCTTAATAAAAATGAGAAAAATGATAGAATTAAATTTCCTTGGAACATCCCAGGCAATTCCAACCGCGAAGAGAAATCATACCGCCATTTTGCTGAAATACTTAGATGAAGCTCTATTGATTGATTGTGGCGAAGGCACTCAGAGGCAGATGAGAATTGCCAAGATAAATCCCTGCAAGCTAACGAGACTGCTGATCACCCATTGGCATGGCGACCATATCTTAGGAATTCCTGGGCTGCTGCAGACTTTGGCATTAAACGGCTATAATAGAACACTTCATGTTTACGGACCTAAAGGAACCAAAAGATATTTTGAATTGATTCTGAGCATGTTTATCTTTGAAGGCAAGATAAAAGTTGTAATAGAAGAAATTGATAAAGATGGAATTTTCATTGAAAATGAAAAATTCTCGCTTTCAGCATACAAAATGATTCACGCAGCTCCATGCCTCTCATATGTTTTCAAAGAAAAAGACAAAAGACGCGTTAACATGCAGGCTCTGAGAAAAATTGGCTTGAAGCCATCTCCAATAATTGCAGAAATCCAGAAAGGGCATAATATAAAGCATGAAGGCAAAACAATCAATGCTGAAAAATACACTTTTTTCCAGAAAGGAAAGAAAATTTGCTTCATAATGGATACAGCAATAAATGCGAATTGCATTAAAGCAGCTGAAAATTCAGATCTTCTTATCAGCGAGGCAACATATGCCAATGAACTTGAAGAAAAAGCTTCAGAAAATAAACATCTGACTGCAAAGCAGGCAGCTGATATAGCAAAAAAAGCGAAAGTAAAAGAATTAATCATTACTCATTTGTCGCAAAGATATGAAGAAATACCCGAAATAATTTTGAAAGAGGCTAAAAAAGTTTTCAGCAACACAAAAATAGCGCACGATTTTATGAGTGTACAATTATAGAAAAAATAAAAATTTATTTTTTTGACTTTGATTTTTTCTCTGCTTCTTTTTCTAATTTGGCTTCTGCTTCTCTGATTTTCAATCTTTCTTCCAAGCCAAGCTTGTCTAAAAGTTCCTTGTATCTGTTCCTTATTGTAACTTCTGTGATTCCGGCAACATCTGCCACTTCCCGCTGGGTTTTTTTCTCTGAGTTAAGTAAAGCAGCGACATACAGCGCTGCTGCTGCTATTCCTGCAGGACCTCTGCCAGAGGTTAATTCAGATGCCTCTACTTTTTTCAAGATTCTTAATGCATCGCTTTGTGTTTTTGGCGATAAATGAAGTATTGATGCAAATCTTGCAATGTAATCTTTAGGTGAGCTCGGGGTTACTTTCATGCCGAGCTTTCTTGTAATGAATCTGTAAGTTCTGCCTATTTCTTTTCTTTCGACATCAGAGGCTGCTGCAATTTCATCAAGGGTTCTTGGAATTTGATAGGTTCTGCATGCTGCATAGATGCATGCAGCAATAACTGATTCCATGCTTCTGCCTCTTACAAGACCTCTTTGCAAGACAAAATTGTAGATTCTTGATGCTTCTTCTTTGACAACATTTGGCAGATTGATAAAACTGGCAACTCTTCTTAATTCAGCCATTGCCAAACGCAGGTTTCTTTCAATTGACGTTGAAACTCTTTCCTGCCATTTCTTAAGCCTGAAAAATTTTCTTGTCTGTTTGGCTCCTAATTGATAGATGTCTGATAATCCTCCGATGTTAGTAGTCAAACCTTTGTCGAATTTCTGCCATGAAGATGGAGCTCCTGCCCTGCCTTTTTTTTCGCCTTCTTCAAACTGTCTCCAGTCTTGGCCCATATCAACCATCTTTTCTTCCACAACCAAACCGCAATCTCTGCAGTGAACTTCGCCCTTTTCCTCGTCGTAAACTAAGTTTACAGAGCCACATTCAGGGCACTTTTTAATAAATGTTGATTTTGGCATTTTTTGGTTTTTTTAGAAATCTTTATAAATATTTCTATAAATTTTCCTTTATAAAGCTTTCTATGGCTCTCCTTGAGAAATAGAATAAATTAGTGTTTAATCAATCAAAACCGCGTGAACATCGCCAGTCTGGCCTGGCCTGTTTGTTATCCTCGCCTTGCCAAGCTCTGTATCTATGATTGAACCTTTCATCATGAGGTTTGATCTTGCAAGGAATTTGTTTGCGGGAGTCTCAAGAACTGATTTTATCTTTGCAGATTTTATTTTACCTGTTTTCTTATCAAGAACAAATGCTTTGTCAGTGCTTAATGTAAATGTCTTCAAAATTCCACTTCTTCCAGGAAGAGTTTTTATTTTTTCAGTTCCTAATTTAACTGGTCTTGGCTTTCCGGGCATTTCTCTTAATTTTCTTTTTCTGGCTCGATGATATTTTCCGCCTGAAATTTTTCTTCCTTTTCTTAACATTTTATTCAAAGTTATTTAAAACAAAGAAAAAAGGCTTGTTTAAAAATCTTTTCATGCTCTGCCACATCGTCGTAAATAGAAGAACCAATAATGGCTAAAATCTGAGCAAAGATTTAAAAACTTCTCATTTTTGTTAGATTTATTGTTTAAATTTTTTAATTGAAATGGCAAACGGATTTGAAAGACCTTTGGATTTGTTGAACAGTGCAAGAGGCAAGGAAGTCATTGTGCAGCTGAAAAACGAAAAGCAGCTGACAGGAATACTTCTTGCTTTTGATATCCATATCAACATTGTTTTAGACAACGCCAAGGAAATAAAGGATGGAGAAGTGAAAAGAAGCATCGGGCTCACATTTTTGAGAGGCGATACTATAATCTTTATTTCACCTTCTGTCCCGTCTAAATAAATTTGGAATTTTTTGGATTTTCCTTAAAGAATTCTGAAAAAATTGTTTTTAGTTAGCAACAGCTTTTTATATTCTATTTTTGTTAGGAAATTCATAAGAAACCTTGGTTTCCAGAAGAAATCAAAAGATTTCTTATGTCCCGAAAACATTATGGTTTTCGCGATTATTAGGCGGGGATGCCGGAGCGGTCAAACGGGTTGGGCCTAGGAGAGCTTTCTTGGGAAGAAACCTCAGAAAGAAAAAATCTACGAAACCCAATAGCTTAGTGCTTTCACAGGTTCGAATCCTGTTCCCCGCATGGATTCTCAGCATCTAGCAAGCAATTGAGTTGGAAGAGGAACAAAACAGATTCCTCTTGTCTGGCATTTCTGTATTGGTATCTCTAAGACATCAGGGTTTAGAAGTTCAATAAATTTACCGTCTGCATCCATCCAAATTTTATCACTTTGACTCAATTGTGATAGTATAATTTTCTGAGCAAAGAATCTATTGCCCTTTAAATCATAATAAGAAACTAAGCTTTTATCAATAGTTTCACTATAAATTGTTTTTCTGACTAAACCCTCAATTTTTACAAGTGAAATCATCAAGGTGGTACCTGAGGAGGCTATTTCAATTTCATATTCCCTATTATCAAGTTTAAAAATAGACATCACGTTTTGATAATTAAAGTTGCATGCACAGGACATTGAGCTACTTTCAACGCAATTCTTATAAGGAGTTAAAAAAGAATTTTTGAATGGATCTAAATTAACAGCATAAGCCTGACATTTTCCACCGCTCCATTCACAATCTATTCTTTTTGAGCAGTCCGCAGACTTCGTTAATTTGTCGCATGTTTGAACAGCAGGAGTTGTTGTTTCAGTTGTGACTGGAGTTGAAGTTGGAGTTTTGCATTTTCCAGCTTCCCAAATGCAATTTAGTTTGCAGTTATTTTGTTTGCAATCTTTTTCTGTGCTAAATTTTGCACCTTCAATCTTCCCAGTTATTGGATTTAATGAATGCGCTTCGCAAGAAGTAGGACAGATTTGACAGGGAGAAGCAAAGAAACTGAAAGCATGATTATACCAGCATTTTCCTACATTAGTCAAACATTCAGGTTCAGCTATCTTATAACATATGGTAGTTACATTGAGATAATCTGATTGCAGAGACTCCTTTTCATTTTTATTATCTGCAAAAAAAGTTAAAAGGGTTTGTGCTTTAGTTGGTTTCCAAGAAACCTGCAGCAGGTGTGTGTTTTTATCAAAAGGAATTTTCAAAAATTCTTTTATTTTTAAAAAACGCCGAATAGTCAAATTATAATATTCAGATTTACAATTGTATCCGGCTACAACAAGCATTATATCATCACCAACTGATGCTTTAGAAATAATGTTTCCATCTTTATCAGTCCAATACGCTTTACAGTCTTGAGGAATAATTAATTTTTGTTTAGAAGGAGCTGCTGTTGCAAAAACTTGCTGATATTGCGCAGCACTGAAAATGCCATTTACAACAACTTTTTTTTCTTCCTGCCATTTAATGACAGCCGCGGCTGTCAAAGGACCATAAACACCATCGACAACAGAATCTTGAACTCCT
>PEVX01000026.1 GCA_002780285.1 Candidatus Pacearchaeota archaeon CG06_land_8_20_14_3_00_35_12 | reverse complement strand
TTCCTGCTGATTTTATCTGCGAGAATATGCCCGGGCAGTACAGAGGATGGTTTAATGCATTATTCTGGGCAAGCGTTGCAATAACAGAAGAAGGCCCTTTCAAAGCAATACTCGGATACGAAACTGTCAAGGATGAAAATGGCAGAGAGATGCACAAATCACTTGGGAATGCAATATGGGCAAAAGAAGCCTTGGAAAAAATAGGTGCAGATCCTTTGAGATTGACTTTCTGTTTGCATGACCCTGACAAGGAATTATGGTTTGGTTGGAATACTCCAAAAGATGCAATAACTGCATTGAATGTTTTATGGAATCTTGGACAGCTTTTAATTGAAGTAAAACAAATCAAGAAAAATAAATCTGCAAATCTAATTGATAAATGGATTATTTCAAGACTCAATACTACAATTAAAGAGACTACTCAAAGCTTGGAAAAATTTAAGCCGCATCTTGCAGCAAAAACAATTGTATCTTTTTGGCTTGATGAATTAAGCAGAGGCTATATTCAATTTATAAGAGAAAGACTTGGAGAACAGGACAAAGAAGCGCTTTCTACTTTTTTTGAAGTTTATCTTAATCTGATTAAACTATGTTCTCCAATGATCCCTTTTATCACAGAATTAATCTATCAGAATTTGAAGGAAAAATTTGGTTTGAAACAAGAATCAATTCATTTATGCGAATGGCCCAAGTATGATGAAAAAATGATTGATGAAAAACTTGAGCAGGAAATGAGTGTAATGCGGCAGATAATCGAAAAAATTATGGCTGCAAGGGCAGAAGTAAAAATAAATGTGCGGTGGCCTCTTGCAGCAGCAGAGGTTTCTGGAATTGAAATTCTAAATAATGAACTTCAGGAGCTGATCAAGAAGCAATGCAACTTGAAAAAAATCATTTTCAAAAAAAGCAAAGAAAAAGAAATTTCTGTAAAACTCGATACAAAGATGTCAGATGAACTTGAGGCAGAGGGTTTCGCCCGCGAAATAGCTCGAAGAGTCCAGGAAGCAAGAAAAAAAGCCAGCTTGCGTGTTGGAGATAAAATTGAACTTGTTTTGCAGCTTAATAAGAAAATTGCAAGCCTTCTCGAAAAATTTGAACAGACAGATTATATTGAACAGAAAACAAATGCTGTTAAATTTGAGATAGCTGATTTGAAAAAAGAAATCAAGGGCTATAAAAATAAAGCAGAAGATAAAATAAGGGATGATGCAATAGTTATTTTTTTCAATAAAATTAACTCCTAAATAGGGATTAAAAAATCCTATTTTTATCAAAATATATTCGATAATTTGGAGTTGCGTTAAAGTTGTAAAAACGTTTTTTAAAAGAAAAATTTAAATACTACTCTTTCTTAAATCAAATTAATTTCCTCGGAAAAAATGATAGTAAGAGATGAATTTTTGAGTAGACTGAGAAAAATCTTTGGTCTTAATCTTTATGAGGCTAAGGTTTGGACAGCGCTTTTGAGCAGAGGGACAAGTACTGCTGGGGAATTGAGCAACATAAGTGATGTGCCTCGTTCTAGAACATACGATATTCTTGAGAGCCTTGAGAAAAAGGGTTTTGTCATTTTGAAGTTTGGGAAGCCAATAAAATTTGTGGCATTGAAGCCCGAAGAAGTTGTAGAAAGAGTGAAAAAAAATCTTGTTGTTGAGGCTAAAGAGAGAAGCAAGAGGCTTGATCAGTTGAAGAACGATGAAGTTCTGAAGGAATTGACTTCTTTATTCACACAAGGAATAAAGCTTGTTGAGCCATCTGATTTGTCTGGCGCTTTAAGAGGCAGAAACAATATCTATGGGCATTTGGACATGATGATAAAAAATGCACAAAAATCAGTAACATTAGTAACCTCTGCAGAAGGTCTTTCCAGAAAACTTGAATCATTGAAGGAAGCTATCGAGAAGGCAAAGAAAAAAGGGGTAAAGATAAGAATTGCCGCACCAATATCTATGAAAAATATGAAGGTGGCAAAAGAATTTGCAGGACTTGCTGAAATCAGGCATGTTAAAGATATCAAGGCGAGATTCTGCATCTTGGACAACAAGGAACTTTTATTCATGGTTCTTGATGACGATGAAGTTCATCCAAGCTATGATATTGGAATATGGCTCAATACGCCTTTTTTTGCAAATGCACTCGGAAACATGTTTGATTTGGCATGGCAGAGAATGGACCCATTGAGTAAAGTCAAATAAATATTATTTCTACTCAGGTAAAAAAGAGGTTAGAATTGTGCTAAACATTATTAGTTATTTAACTATTTCTCCAATCAAATACTGAGGCGTTACGCTTTTAATTTTAATTTTAATTTTTTCTCCAAGAACCTTTTCCTGAGAAGGAACAATTATTGGATAGTACTCTGAAGAGCGAGCAATCCATGTTCTGCTGAAATCCCAACCCTTTTCATCAACTAATGCAGTGATTTCATCTCCAATACGCTTCTTGTTTTTTTCGATTGTAATCTTAAATAAAAGCTCTTTTAGCAGTTTGCTTCTTTTTTTTGTAATTGAATCATGAATCTTTTTAAGATGAGCTGCCGGCGTTCTCGGCATCGGCCAAAATCTGCTTATATTAATCAAATCAGGTTTTATTCTTGCTATTGCATCCATTGTCTTTTGAAAATCTTCATCTGTTTCTCCAGGGAATCCGATGATTATGTCTGTTACAATATTTATTTCCGGAATTTTTTTCCTGAATTCTTCAATTATTCTGAAGACATCATTTATATTGTAATAGCGGTTCATTTTTCTAAGAACTTCATTGCTTCCAGACTGAATTGGAATATGCAGAAATTTGAACATTTTTTTGTCTTGATAGCATTCAATCAAATCATCTAAAATTGGGAGAATATGATTTGGATTTGACATCCCCATTCTCATTAAGAAATTGTGTTTGAGGCTAAGAATTTTTTTAAGCAGTTTTGGAAGCTGTGAATTTTTTGTTTTGTCTTTTCCATATGCTGCGCAATCCTGGCTCGTGAGCCATATTTCTTTGCAGCCACCTTTAATATCCTGTTCAATATTTTTCAAGATGCTTTCTTCAGGATATGAGAAAAGAGAGCCCTTAGCAAAGCGTGTTACGCAGTATGCGCAGTTTCCAAGACAGCCCTCTGAAATTTGTGTAATCCCAATCACGGGATTTTTCCTGTTTTTAGGACAGAGGAGCTTTATTTCAGAATTTTTTTCTTTTAAATCGGTGATGGGTTTATTTTCAATTAAATTTCTCATAACTTTTGTGATATTTTTTATTTTATGACTGCTTAAGAGGATTGCTCTTGGATTAATCTGTTTGATTTGCTCTGAAAGCGCATCAGGCATGCATCCTGTAACAATGATTCTTTTGAATTCTCTGCTTAGTTGTTTGATTCTTGATTGCATTCTTTGCAAGGTCGGTCCTTTAACAATGCAGGTGTTCAAAATTGCCAAATCTGCAATTTTTGGATTATTTACAATGTTGAAGCCTGCTCTTGAAAGCAGGCCGGAAATGATTTCAGAATTATTCTGGTTTGCAGCGCAGCCGTATGTTTCAATATAAATGTTTTTTAGCATAACTGAAAAGCTGTTTTATGGTTTAAAAAACCTTACAAGAATTACATCTTTTTGATCGGAGAAATGCCTAAAATATTCAGGGAATTTTCTAAAACCGGTATTGTTGCTCTGACTAATTCAATGCGAAATGATTTTTGCAGGCCTTTTGCATTCATTACAGGGCAAGTGGCATAGAATTCATTAAATTTCTTGGCGAGCTCATATGAATACGTTGCAATTATGTGTGGGGCAAGCTGTTTTGATGCTTCATGAACTGCATTTTTGAATAATGCGAGCTGTTTTGTAAGAGAAATCTCCTCTTTTCCAAGCTTTAATTTATCGCTTGCTTTTATTTTCAAATTATTTTTCTTTTCTTTTTTGATTTTTTCAAGAATGCTGTTTGCTCTCGCAACAGAATATTGCAAGTAAGGGCCGGATTCACCTTCAAAATTCAATGCCTCTTCCCAGTCAAAAACAATATTCTTGTTTTCATCAACCTTGAGCATGGAATATTTTATCGCTGCTTTTGCAATTTCCTCCGCGTTTCCTTTGCTTTTTCTTTTCGCAATCTCTTCTTTTGCTTTTTTGATTGCCTCATTGATGAATTCTTTTAGCATGACAACTTCGCCTCTGCGAGTTGACATTTTACTCTTGCCTTCTTTTGTTTTTATCAGAACAAAAGAATAATGAACAACTCTTGGCGCAAGCTTGTTTATCATGTCGAGTGCAATTGCGAGCTGTTTGAAATAGAGCTTTTGCTCCTCACCCAAAATAATGATATTGCTCTGGGTCTTTTTTAATTTTTCAATATTATATGCCAAATCTCTCAGAACATATAATCCAGTTCCATTGCTTCTTGTCAGAACAAGCATCGGAGCTCTCATTTCTTTTTCAAGCTCACAGCCGCTTTCATCAAGAACAAACCTTCCATCCTTGTCTTTGAAAAGCTTTCCAGTCTTGTCAAAATCTTCTATAAGGTCCTGTCCTGCCTTGATATATTCTGATTCAAAATCAAATTTATCATATTTTATTCCTAAATGCGATAAAACCTTTACTTGGCCTTTAACGGCATGTTCAACAATTTTTTCTGTTTTTTCTATTGTTTTTTTATCTCCCTCCTCAATTTTGCTTAGAATTTTGAATACTTCCTGTTCAAGTTTTGCATTTTTCTCAACTTTTTTGGTCATTTCAATATAAATTTTAAGCATCTCATCCAGAGTTTCATTGCCTTTGCAGCCTAACGCAATAATCGCAACTTGTTTGCTTACATCATTAATATAAAAATGAACTTCTGGCTCATAATTTTGGAATCTAAGCAGTCTGACAATGCTGTCGCCAATTATGGCATTCCTTGCCCTGCCAACATGTGGCTCTGAATTTGGATTCAGGCTTGTATGTTCAACAAGAACTTTTTCCCCATCTCCCATATTCTCGCTTCCATATTTCTCTTTTTTATCAAGAATTTCCTTGATTATCTGTGTTGCAAGCAAGTCCTTGTTTATGAAAAAATTAACATATCCGTTTACTGATTTTATTGAAGAAATTTCTTTTGGCAATTTGTTCTTGAGTTTTGAGGAAATATCCCCTGCGATTTTAACAGGCGCTTTTTTCATTATTTTGGCAAGCTCAAAGCAAGGCAATGCCCAATCACCCATTTCCTCCTGCGGGGGCATTTCAAGAAGTCTGTTAATCTCTTCTTTGCTGATTCCCACTTCTTTCCAAAGCAAATTTATAACACTCTCTTTAAACATATTTTGAAAAGGAAAATTGACTTTAAAAATTTGACTTATGCCTCATTGATTAGTTATATTTTTAAATGAAATCTCTCTGTTTTTTTCATGAAATGCTCTGTTTGCGGAAAAAATGTTGAAGAGAATGTTCTTGGCAAGATAGAAGGAACTTTAATCAAGGTAAAGAAAGACAACAAAAACGAGCTTGTTGCTGTCTGCAAGGAATGCCAGAAAAAGGAGAATTTGAAAGAGTTAAAGCGCAAGCTTTAACTTTTATTTGTTCTTTTGTTTATT
This sequence comes from Candidatus Pacearchaeota archaeon CG06_land_8_20_14_3_00_35_12, assembly GCA_002780285.1. Lineage (GTDB taxonomy): Archaea > Nanobdellota > Nanobdellia > Pacearchaeales > PEVX01 > PEVX01. Next base: position 19,025 of record PEVX01000026.1, on the reverse strand, counting down.
GCTTTTGAAATTTCAAAAATTATCAGTCCTGCTGATGAGGCAAGTATTGCCAGCCCAAGTTCTTGCAGAGAAAGCGCCTTGAAACCAAAAATTGCGGCAAGAGGAGTATATATTGCTATTAATTGCAGCATGAATGCACCTAAAACAGAATAGATAATCATTTTATTGCTGAATATTCCAATTTCCCAGATATTTTTTTCTTCTGAACGGCATGCAAATACCAAGAACAATTCATAGAAAACTGTTGTTGTAAGCGCCATTGTTCTTGCTTTTACTAAATCCTGCTGATAAAACAGTGCAAACATTCCAAATGCCACAACAAATGAAATCAGCCCTGCAAAGACTATGAAAGACCAAATTCCATGCAGTATTGTCTCCTCTGGATTTTTGGGTTTTCTTTTCATTATATTCTCTTCTTCTTTTTCAACACTTAACGCTAAACTTGGAATGCTGTCTGTGATTAAGTTCATCCACAAAATTGCTAAGGGCATCAAAGGCAGAGGGAATGCAAACATTAGAGCGATTAATACAAGAAGCAATTCGCCCAGATTTGCAGCAAGATAAAATTTAATTGATTTTTTCATATTGTCATATACGTGGCGTCCTTCTCTAACTGCCTTTACAATGCTTGAAAAATTATCATCAAGCAGGATTATGTCAGAAATATCTCTTGCAACATCAGTCCCTCTTATTCCCATTGCAATTCCTATATGTGCTTCTTTCAAGGCAAGAACATCATTTACTCCATCACCAGTGACCGCAATTATTTCATTTTGCTTCTTCAGGGATTTTATGATTTTTAATTTAAGTTCTGGGGTTATTCTTGCAAAAATTGTTTTTTCTTTAAGCGCTTTATTGAAATCATTTTCAGAAAGCTTCTCAAGCTCTTTGGCTTCTATGCTTGCTCCATCAAGCTCAATCATCTCTGCTGTTGCATTTGCAGTAAGCAAAGAATCTCCAGTAATCATCTTGACTTTTATTCCTGCTTCTCTGCATTCTTCAATCGCTTTTTTGACCTCTTTTCTTGGCGGGTCGAGCATTCCTTGAAATCCGACAAAGATAAAATTGCTTTCAGCAATATCCTGCGAATATTTTGAAGCAAGAGGCCTGTATGCAAATGCCAGGACTCTTAATGCCTGCATTGCCATGGTTCCATATATATAGTGCAGTTCTTTTTTCCTCTTTTCATCTAAGTGAACAATTCTTCCATTGACCATCTCTTTTGAACAATTTTTCAAAATGACATCAGGAGCGCCCTTGACATAACTTGTTAATATTTTATTTTTTCTCACTATGGACATCATCTTTCTTTTTGAGGAGAAAGAATATTCTATGATTCTGGTTTCTTTTTCGGTTTCACTTTTCTTTGCCAGTCCTGCCTTGTCTGCAGCAATAAGAATTGCTTTTTCTGTAGGATCGCCGAAAATTTTCCTGCCTTCCATTCTGGCGTTATTGCAGAGAATGCCTATTTTTAGAAGATGCAGAAGCTCTTTGAATCTGTTAGGGTTTATTTTTTTCTGTTCTTTCAAAAAATCATGATTTTTAATTTCAAAAAAAGAATTATTGCAGTAAAGTTTCACAACAGTCATTTCCTCTTCTGTTATTGTTCCTGTCTTGTCTGTGCAGATTATTGTTGTTCTTCCAAGTGTTTCTGCTGCAGGAAGTTTTCTTACAAGTGAATTGTTCTTCTGAAGCCTGCCGATTGCAAGAGCGAGAGTGATTGCAATCACTGCAGGAATTCCTTCTGGAATCACTGCAACTGCAAGGGCGATTCCTGTCAAAATCATATGCCCAATTTCTTCTTTTCTGAATATTCCTATCAATACTGTAATTGCTGCAAAGATTATTATTAGTACAGCAACTTTTTTTGAAAATTGGTCAAGCTTTAATTCCAGGGGGGTTTTTTCTGTTTTTGGCTTCTGAACGAGTTTTGCAATTTTTCCGAATTCAGTGTCCATTCCTGTTGCAACGACAACTGCTTTTGCATTTCCCCTTGCAACTGTTGTTCCTGTGTAAAGCATATTCTCGCGGTCTGCAAGTTCTGTCTCAGTTTTCAGGGCAATAGAGCTTTTTATCTGAGGAAAGCTTTCTCCTGTAAGAATTGCTTCATTGACCTCAATCATGTTTTCATGCAGAATTCTGCAGTCAGCCATTATTTTGTCGCCTTCTGATACTATCAGTATGTCCCCTGGCACAAGCTGTGTCGAATAAATTTCAGTCATTTTGTTTTTTCTCAAAACCTTGACCTTGGGAACAAGAAATTCTTTCATTTCGCTTATTATTCTCTCTGCCCTATATTGCTGGAAAAAGCCTATTATTGAGTTTAGAAGAACAATTATCATAATAACAGAAAAATCAATATAATGCTTGATAAAAAAGGAAAAAACAGCTGCAAGGATTAAAATTAAAATAAAGATTGACTTAAATTGCTGAAGGAAAATCATCAAAGCACTTAATCTTCTGATTTCTCTGATTTCATTCTTTCCGTATTTTTTCAGCCTTAAAGAGGATTCCTGCTCTGAAATTCCGTTTTCATCAGAAGCAAGCTCTTTTAAAACCTCTTTTTTATCTACGGCGTGCCAATCTATCATGGTATGAAAATAGAAATGTATTTTAATAAACATTTCCTATTTTTAATTATGAAAATCAAACTTAAAGAGAATTTATTAAACTCATTTCTGAGCGTAGCCGCTCTTTCTGCTGTTATTTTTGCAGTAGTATTTTCCTTTATATATCAAAAAAGATGGATAGGTGTCATTTTCTTAATTATTGGATTCATTCATCTTTTAGTCTTAAAGCTTTTTAGAATAAAAGTAAAAGCTGTATTGCCAGATATTATATTTGGAGTGATTGATAATGGAATTCTTGTGATCGCTGCCATAATTGGTGCAGGTTTTGCAGGAGTTCTTGGCGCAATAATTGGCGGAGGTGCTGCAAATGCAGTAACTGATGGATCTGCAGGGATATTTGAAGGATGGACTGCTGAATATCTAAGAAAGCATAGAATAGAAGAGAAAAGAACTGTTTTGAGTGCCTCTATCGGAAAGATGGCTGGCTGTTTTTTTGGCGCAGCAATTATTTTAATAATTGCTTGGACAATTCTTGCCCTGTAAAAATTCTGCAAAAATTTTTATACCCTTCTTTCTTTGAAATTTTATTAGGAAATTTTTGAAATTTCCTTTAAATTTTAAACTTTCGCAAGGAATTTATCAATGAAAAATCTGAAATGACAAGAGGAGAAGAAAAAATATTGAATAGCTTTTTAAGAAGTATCCATCCCTATACTTATGAAAAAGTTGAAGAGGAAATAAAAGAACATTTTACAATCCTTGGTTTTTTTATAAAGAGGATAATAATCCCTCTTGCATTGTTGTATGTTATTTTCGGAGTTATATTCAACATAGATTTGTTTGATTCTTTATTTCTTGCATTAGTAATTTTTATCTATAGCAGTTTATTGCCTGATGCTGATATTTTCTTCAGGGCTACAAAGAACAAAAGACAAGATTCTTTATGGTATGACAAATTAGGTATGTTGTTTTTTGCGCCGCTTATTGTGTTTTATATATTTTTAGGGAGGGCAAGAAAAATGTATACTTTTTCTCAAAGACCATTTCATAACTTTTCAATGATTTTTGTGTATGGTTTTTTTCTTTTGATGATTAGCTCTATTTTTTGGAGTACTTCTCTTGAAAAGGCATCTCTGCCTATTTTAGGAATGATGGGTTATGCGATTCATTTGATAATTGACAAATTTCCTAAAAAAGTTAAAGGTTATATAAATAAGAAGTCCTCTTAAATTAAAGAATTTTTATTAGAGATATTAAATTTTTTTACAAACAATAATGAAACTATTTGCGAATAAGTTATTTGTTTTTTTAATCCATTTTGGTTTTTGATAATTTGGATATGCCTCATAGAATTCAACATCCCCGAATCCTACTTTTTTTAACATTTTTTCATATCCAAATTTGGAATAAATATATGTTCTAAACTTTTTTCCTCTTTTTATTTTGCATACAAAGTCTGCTATCTTCCTTGGAAGAAGATCTACATATTTTATTGGGATATGGCTTGTTTTTCCTTTAAACCAGTCCAATGCAAGCCGGTTTTCAATTGCGAGAATAAAAATTCCATTTTTTTTGAGTATTCTAAAAATGTTTTTTAAAACTTTTTCTTGTATCTTTTTAACATCTCCTTCGATTTTAAAGGCCACCCATTCTAAAACCCCATTCATTAAAACTACATCAAAGCTCTCTTTTTTGAAAGGCAACCCCTTATGCAAGGGAGATATATGAAATAATGCAAGATTAATTTTTTCTTGTTCAGCCCTGTGCTTAATAAACTCTAGTGTTGAAGGGTTAACATCTGTTCCAACAGTTTTGAATCTTCTGGCTAAGGCAATAGTCAAAGCCCCCATTCCAGATCCGATATCGAGAACTTCGCTTTTTTTATCTATTTTCAACTCTTTTTTCATAAACTCTGCTAGTCTTCCTCTAACTTTTTCATTTAGGATATAATCTTTAAAATATTCATTTATTTTTGATTTTTTGATTGCATCTTTCCAATTCTTCTTAGCTCTTTTGAGAAATTCTTTCATGTCTTTTTTTGGTACGAAACTAAAGTCATATTTGTAATCATCTTTTCCAAATGTTTTTTTCATTATTTTGATCATAAAATAAATAAGAAAAAGTATTTAATAAATCTTATCCTGAAATTTAAATGCCGCCTCAGTAGCTCAGCTGGTAGAGCAGCTGCTTCGTAAGCAGCTGGTCGCAGGTTCGAATCCTGCCTGAGGCTTTTGTTTTCAAATATATTTTTGAAATCAATTAAATTTATAAATTAAAAATAAAATAGATTATCCGATATAAACAATAAAAAAGAGAAAATGGCTTATCCTGAAACAACCCTTCCCGAAGCATCATATCTTCTCGTTACTTTGCCAGAGCTTGGGACTCTTAAAAATTGCAGTGTTTATTTGCTTTACTCAGACAGATTCAAAATATGGAATCTCGATGAAGGCCAGGGCATATTAAATTACGATGAATCATCAAAGCCTTATCCTGCAGAAAGTCTTGAAGCATTTGAACAATTTCTTCTTTCAAAAGTGAATGACCCAAAAATCAAGGCATTTATAGCGATGGACATTCCTGCATTTTCTGTGATGTCGCAGATTCACGCAAAGATGGCTATTTTCAATGATTCTATGCATTTGATGAAATATGGCGTTTTTGTCCCAAAACCATAAATTCTATTTTCCAAAATCTTTTAAAACTCCTCGCTTTCTGATTTCTTGATTAATTGCGGGAGTGCCGGAGTGGCCAAACGGGCTAGCTTCAGAGGCTAGTAGCTTAGTGCTTACACAGGTTCAAATCCTGTCTCCCGCATATTTTGCAGTATTTTTATTAAATCATCATCAGAAAATCTCTTTTGGATTTTTTTTCTAACAAGCTCACTTACTTGTGCTATTACTTCATATGCTTCTTCTTTTGTTATGCTAAAACCCAATTCTGATGCTTTTGCCATAACACCATGATAGCCTGAATGCGGCCCGACAACAAGCTCTGATTTTCTTCCGAATTTTTCAGCATCAAGAAATTCATATGAATTTTTGTTGTTTGTTATGCCGTGCTGATGAATTCCTGCCTTATGCGAGAAGACAGCTTTTCCAACTACAGGCGCAAAATCATTTCTTGTTCCTGTCGCTTTTGCAACTAATTCAGAAGCCTTGTAAATCTCTTTTGGATTTGCATTAGTTGTAAAAAAATCCGGCCTTGCTATGCTCCAGGCAATTATTTGTTCAAGAGCGCAATTTCCTGCTCGCTCTCCTATTCCATTAATTGTACATTCAACTTGTTCAGCGCCATTTTCTATTGCAGACAAGCTATTTGCCAGTGCTAATCCTAAATCATTATGACAATGAACACCAATTATTACATCTGGATTTATTGATCTTGCAAAATCTTTTGTTCTTGCTATCAATTTTCCAAATTCATTTGGATAAGCGCAGCTTACAGTATCTGCAATATCAATAATTGAAACCCCCTCATTCAATACAGCTCTGCAAACTTTTTCAAGCATTTCAAAATCTGCCCTGGCTGCGTCTTCTGGAGTGAATTCAACAGTATCAAAATATTTTTTCGCATAATTTACAGAGAAAGCAGCCATTCTGACAAGTTCATCATCGCTTTTTTTCAGTTTAGCTGCTATCGCTTTTGAAACAGGAACAAAAATATGAATCATTCTCTTTTCATAGTCTTTGTATGCCTGATAAGTTGCGTCTATGTCACCTTTAATTCCTCTTGCCAAACCGCAAAGATATGGTTTTTTGACTGCTCTGGAAACTTTCTGCATTGTCTCAAAGTTTTCTTTAGAAGAGACTGCAAATCCGGCTTCTATAACATCAACATTTATTTTTTCAAGCTGCTTCGCAATCTCAATCTTTTCAGAAGTATACATTGTGCAATACGCGCCTTGTTCGCCGTCTCTTAATGTAGTGTCAAATATGCGGATTGTCCTTGCAATATTTTGGACATAGTTTGTAGTGTTATTAGAGTCAGACATTTTAGGTTCCCAAGAAAAAGATAAGGAAATCTAATTACAGAATAATAATGAGACTTATAATTAAGAGTGATAGAATTGTTCTCTCTGAATTATATTTTGCTAATCTCATAAAACTTTTCAGTTTCAGACAATATATAAATTTTTCCTTAGATAAATTTTTAAAACCGGCTTTTCTTAAGGAAAAGGCAGGGTTAAAATTTGCGATAAAAGAAATTCAACAAGAATAGAATTGTTTGACCTTAGCAAAATTGATAGCCAGTATCATCTTAACAGTCATAAGGTAGATCACTGCATGAGAAATCTTATTTTTGCATTGAATTCAGATGGATTCAATACCCTTGCCTGCTGCTGCGGGCATGGCAAATATCCAATGTCTATAATCTATAAAACTCCTGAAGGGAAAATTGTTGAATTATTGTCAGGAATTGAAATTCCAAGAAAGAGGAGATTTTATTTTAAAGATGCAAACGGCTATTCTTTTGTCCCTGAACTGATTCTAAAAAAAGATTTATAAGTTTGCAGAATTTGAGGAAATTCATAAGAAACCTTGGTTTAGGAGATTGATAAGGAACATAGGTTCCTTATTATGCGGGGGTGCCGGAGTGGTCAAACGGGCTGGACTTAAGATCCAGTAGCTTAGTGCTTACACAGGTTCGAATCCTGTCCCCCGCACTAAAAAAAGTTTTGCGCTTACCGCAAAACTTTTAAATATCTGATAGGCTTCTAAAGTTTGAGCAGATTAGACTGCGCGCTAGCCCTGCGCTATCCACAAATGGGCTTTATGGTGGGTCGAAGCTGAGATGTGTGACATGAATGCTGTTGCAGTCTTGTTCATGGCGTCGAAGTTTTGTCCTGTTTGATCTTGCTTTAATGAATCAGGTCAGGCCTTGATCGGAGCAGCCTTAAATTAGAGTTAAGGTGCTTTCGGGGTTACAAAATGGAGCTTTGTTCGAGGTAACTGGACAATGTTTATGAAGCAAGTTTCAGCATATCTGCTCGCTTTGTTAAAAATAAGGAGGATTGAGAATAAAAAAAGAGTTAAACAATGCAGTCATATTCTATATCAAGAGAAAAATTCGAAGAAGTTTTTCAAATTCTTAAAAAATTAGCAGTTATGATTCTAGGAAGTTAAAATCTATAGATGAAAAAGAAAAATCAAAACTTGAAAACCTATTTTTGCATAAAATTGAGGATCTTGTAAAACAAGAATATGATGTCAGAAAATTTTTTGAAATAATTGATGAGGATGATTCAGAATATCTTGTACTTTTTGATGAATCTACCCAAAAATACTTAAGCAAAAATATACAAATAATTAGAGATTATTATAAGCAATAAATAAAAAAGAGAAAAGAGGTAAAATGAATAGAAAAGCAATTTCAGAGCTTGTCGGATATGTTTTGTTGATAGGCATGAGCATGGCAATGGCAGGAGCTGTCTATGCATGGCTTCATTTTTATGTTTTGAATCCTCTGCCTTCTGAAAAATGCCCTGCAGAAGTCAGCGTAATAATCTCAGAGCATACCTGTGGAAATGGAAATTTGAAATTGACAGTTCAAAATCGCGGAAATTTCAATATTTCGGGCTATATTGTAAAAATCAATAATGTTCCAATTGAGCATGGAGAAATTGTTGGAAAATATCCTCTTTGCCAGACAGGCTATGGCTCAGGGGAATCATGCAATAATATTGTTGTATTTCAAAAACCTCTTGCTCCTGGAACTTCTAATCTCAGTTCTTTTATCTATACTGACTATGGAGAAATCACAGCAATAGAAATAGAGCCGTTCAGATGCTTCAAAGATGGAATGCCTGACTGTCTTTGCGATAAATCAATCCTTACCCAGCAGATGGATTGCGCTTAGTTTTTGTTTATTTCTCAAAAGTTTTTTAAATGGATTTATCCTCTTAAGTAGGATATTAAAAAAGAGGAATTTTGATTAAAAACATGAATAAAAAGAGAGCTATATCTCCAATAATTGCAACAGTTTTGCTTATTGGCATTGTAATTTCAATAGCAATTGTTGTTTATATGTGGCAGGCAGGATTTATCACAGAGCAGATTTCAAAATTTAATGGTCCAATTGAAGCACAATGCAGCGCAATAAATTTTGATTGGAGTTTCAAGCAAACAGACGCTCTGGGCGGAGAGCTTTCAATCAATAATCGCGGAAATGTTCCAATTTCGCAAGTCAATATAAAAGTGGTAAATAAAGGAACTGCAATAACTAAGAATTTCAATCAATCAGCAATAATGCCCGGCGCAACTCTGAGCGACATATTAATTTCAACAGAGAATTTTACAAATTATGAGCCAGGTGTTGAAATGGAATTAACTCCTCTTATTGCTGGAAAAGGGGTAAAGACAGGAAATACTAAATTATTTGCCTGCGAAAATTCCGCAATTAAAAAAACAATTGGTTGAATTTATCTTCAACAGATTTACAAAATTTACAAATAAAAGGAGGTTTAAATGAAATTTAACGAAAAAAGAGCAATTTCAGAGATTGTTGCAACAGTCTTAATTATCTTGATAACTGTGGCGGCTATTGGAATTATCTGGGGCGCAGTAATGCCTATGATAAAAGAAAATATGCAGTCAGGCCAGGCCTGTTTGAAAGCAAAACTTGGCATAGATACAACATCAGGATATACCTGTTACAATGCTTCTTCCAATACTGTTTTTGTTGTTGTTACTAGAGGTTCAGAAACTTACAACTTAACAGGCATTGAATTGATTGTAAGCGGTGGAGGAAATTCAACAAGAAAGGATTTCAATGCTAGCTTGCCTAGTGAAAATGAAGCAAGAAAATACAATATAACTACAACATACAGCATAGACAAAGCAGCTGTTGCGCCGATTATTAGAATAGGAGCAACAACAAAAATCTGTGATTTAAGCGCAGAGGTGGTAGTCTCTCCTTGCAGTTAATCCTTTTTATTTTTAATTTTAGAAAATGAACAAAACATATAGCTATAGATTTAATCTTAGCAAAAAAGCGGATATTTGGATATCCACTGTTCTTTATACATTAATTGCTATTGCTATTATTGGAACTTTGCTTGCTGTTGTTCGCCCTCGCATTGATGAAATGCGAGATCATTATCTTATTGAACAGACAATCAACGCGATGAATAAAATAGATGAGACAGTTACAGCAGTAAAATCAGCTCAGGGAACTACTCTTTCTGTCTCTTTTCAACTTTCAAGAGGAACACTTCTTGTTGATCCTGCTAAAAAAATAATTGAATGGCGGATTCCAGATTCAAGATATCAGTATAGTGAAGCAGGATTTCCTGTTGATTTTGGAAATATAAAAGTACAGACAGATAAATCTTATGACAGGTGGAATGTAAGCTTGAAATTAAATTATTCTGATCTGACAATTTCACTAGACAATAAATCTGAAAGTAAAATCTTCCAGCCGTCTTCAGCGCCTTATATGATATGGATTAAGAATCAGGGAAGTGACGGAGCTGTTCTACCAAAATTAAAGGTTGATTTTACAATTGATTGATTAAAAATGGCAAACAATAAGAACAATAGCAATAATAAAAAAGTAATTGTTGATTTGCTTGAACGCCCACTTATTGATTTAAATCCTCCAATTCCAGCGCTTCCAAAATTCCCTGACAAAACAAAAATCAACATACGTTATATGCTGATTTCGCCCTATGTTTCTGTTCATATTTTCTGGAATCAGGCAATCAATGAATTGATGTATGAGATTGAAGAGCCTCTTCTTACAAAAGAAGAGAAAGAGCAGTTGATTCGGCTTGAAGAAGGAATGCGCGAGCTTGTCAATGTGAATATGCTTATCGAAAAAAACCAGGATGCAATTCTTGATTACATTGACAAAACAGCCAAGCTTTTGCTTGCAGAATTGGGAATTAAATTAAGCAAAGAAAGCTACAGCAGGATTTTTTATTATCTTTACAGGGATTTTATTGGATTGGATGAGGTAGAGCCTTTGTTTAGAGATTATTTTATTGAAGATATTGAATGCAACGGGCTAAATACGCCCATCTATATCATACATAGAATTTACAGAAATATGCGGTCAAATATTGTTTACAAAGAAATAGACAATCTTGCAGGTTTTGTTGAAAAACTTGCCCAAAGATGCGGCAGATATATTTCTTATGCATCTCCTCTTCTTGATGGAAGCCTTCCTGATGGAAGCAGAGTCCAGGCAACATATACAACAGAAATAACTTCGAGAGGCCCAACATTCACGATAAGAAAATTTACCAAAGTTCCTTGGACACCAACTCAATTGATTATGTTTAATACATTAAGCCCTGAAATGCTCGCATATTTCTGGATTTTGCTTCAATATAAATGCAATATTCTGATTACTGGAGGAACAGCAAGCGGGAAAACAACTTTGCTGAACGCAATTGCTTTTTTTATCCCTCCTGAAGCAAGAGTTGTTTCGATTGAAGATACTCGCGAGTTGAACTTGCCAAGAGAGAACTGGCTGCCAAGTGTTGCGAGAACAGGAATCGGAGTTGGAGGAATTGGAGAAATTGATTTGTTCACTTTATTGAAAAGTTCTTTCAGACAAAGTCCAGATTATGTTATTGTTGGGGAAGTCAGAGGCGCAGAAGCTTCTGTATTATTCCAGGGAATGGCTTCAGGCCATTCAAGCATCAGCACAATGCATGCTGATTCTGTTGATACTGTGATTAAACGTCTGCAGACTCCGCCAATAAATTTATCTCCCTCATTGGTAAATATTTTGGATTCTGTTGCAGTCATGACTCATGCAGTAGTAAAGAAACAGGAAACAAGAAAACTCAGGGAAATTATTGAAATAATGAGCGTTACTCCTGAAGGAGTTGCTGTTACAAACACACCTTTTTTATGGAATCCTGCAAATGACAAATTCTATTTCAAGACAGAAAGCAAGGTTTTCGAAAAAATTACCCTGAGATATGGGCTTTCAAAAGAGGAGTTATTTAAAGAATTTACAATAAGAACAAGATTATTGTATGAGCTTTTCAGGAGAAAAGTTTTCGGTTTTGAAGAAGTACAGCACATACTCAATGAATATTACAAAAATCCAGATGGAATCCTTGCTGAATTTGGCTTGAAATAATTAAAATTTAAAAATAAATATTAAAATGCTTACTTACAAAGAAATTCAAGTTCTTTCACAGCTTATTCAGGCCGTAGAGCAGGCTTCCTCAAAATTAGAAGCTTCTCTTAATTCTAAAAATATTGAAGATACTGAAAAGACAAAACAATTGCTGGTTGTACTGCAAAAACAAATCAAGCAGGCGATCTTGGAGATTAAAAAATGAATATTGAAAATTTAAAGGCAAATATAGACAAAGAAAAAAAGATAATTTCTGAATTGAACTTGATAATTCAAGAGCATGAAAAAGCAATCTCTGTTGAAGAGAAAACTTTTTTTAAAAATGCGGCTTTTTCACTGCTCGAGCAGGTTGAAATTTTAAATGACTCAATTCTGCCAATTATTTCTGCGCTTGGTCCTGCAGCTCCTGCAGAACAGAAAAAATTGCCTGTTCAGCAGCCGATAAAGCAGATGATTCCTGTGAAAGAAATCAGGCCGGGAGCAAGAATCTCAACGCAAACCGGAATTTTGACAATAACCAAGGAAGACAGAGAGAGGTTTATTGAATCTCTGAAAATCGAGGAAGAAACGCTTGTTCTTCTAAGAAAAAAGCTCGCAAAAAGAAAAGAAATAGTCCCTGAGGAAACAGTTTTCAGAAAACCAAGCGCTTATGTTGCGACTTCTAATAAATTTTTTGGGAATCTCTCTTCCAAACTTGCGAAAGCTGATTTTTTCAAATCCTTGAACCATAATTTGAAAAAAGCGAATATGCCTTATTTGCTGAGCAGCTTTATTTCTTTGATGCTGTTTACAAGCATGCTTGTTTTATTTCTCGCGATTATCGCTGCTGTTGTAATAACCTTGTTGTTTTTCAAAACACATATTGCGATTTCATTGATTCAGAATATTCTGATTTCATTGGCAGCTCCGATTATCACCTTTTTTGTCATGTTTATCTATCCTTCATCAGAAGCTTCTTCAATTCAGAGAAATATAGACAACGAGCTGCCTTTTGCGGTAATGCACATGGCTGCTGTTGCAGGCTCAGGGATAGAACCCACGCAAATTTTCAAGATAATTGCATTAAGCAAAGAATACAAATATTTTGGAAAAGAAATACGAAAAATAATAAATCAGATTAACCTCTATGGCTATGATTTAACAACTTCTTTGCAGTCTGTTGCTAAAATAACATCCTCCAAGAAACTTTCTGAGCTGTTGAATGGAATGGCGACAACCATAGCCACTGGCGGAGATCTGCGTTCATATCTTGACAAAAGAGCTTCAGATGCTATGGTTGATTACAAACTTGCAAGAAGAAAATATGTTGCATTGGCTGGGACTTATGCAGATATTTATGCTGGATTATTGATAGCAGCTCCATTGATTTTCATGCTTATGCTTGTTGTGATAAATACAATCGGCGGGACAATAGCAGGATTATCAACATCTTCTATTGCCACGCTCGGAATTGTTGGATTGATTATTGTAAATATACTTTTCATTGTTTTCCTGCAGCTTAGCAGCAGGAGAGAGGCTTAAAAATGAAAGAAAATAAACTCCCAATTTTTGCAATTATTGTAGCCATTGCGATAACAGTTTTTGATTTGATATGGCTGAGGCAGTCAAAATTATTTTTCTTTTTAATCGGAATTGCGGCATTTATTGTTGTTCTGCCTTTCCTCATGTCCCTGCTGTTGAAAGTCGGCCTTGAAAAAGAAAAAGAAGAGATGTTCCTTGAATTTTCAAGAAATCTTGTTGAATCAGTTAAATCTGGAATCCCAGTAAGCAAAAGCATAATCAATATCAGCAACAAGGATTTTGGAAGCTTGACTCCTCATGTAAAAAAACTTGCAAATCAAATCGTTCTTGGAATTACTGTCAAGGATGCCCTGAAAATTTTTGCATCAGATATACAGAGCCCTGTTGTTTCGCGTTCTGTTGAACTGATTATTGAAGCAGAGCGTTCTGGCGGGGAAATAGGAGGAATTCTTGAATCAGTTGCGAAGTCTGTTTCTGAAATTGAAGAGATTAAGAAAGAGAGAAAAGCCGCTGTTTACAGCATGGCCATGCAAGGATACATCATCTTTTTTATTTTTATTGTAATAATGCTTGTTGTGCAGTATAAATTTATTCCACAGATGGTTGGCGCAATTTCAACAGGCACTGTTACAGGGGCAGGCGGACTTCCTAACATGTTTGGCGGAGGCGGAGGCACACTTGACCAAGCCCTGTTAAGCAGACTGTTTTTATTATTGATGCTTGTTGAGGGATTTTTCACAGGACTCGTAATAGGGCAGCTTGCAGAAGGAAGCATCAGGACAGGCTTGAAACATTCATTCATACTTGTAGCAATATCTTATCTGATAACTACTGCTATCGGAATATTCGCAAAATAAACAATAAAAAGGATTTAAATATTTAAAATCAGTATAGCTTAATAGTTAAAAGAGGTAAAATGATTAACAATAAAAGAGCAATAACTCATGTAGAGAATATAATCTCTTTTTCAATTTTTATTATTTTTTTGATAGCATTATTCATCTATCTCCCGCCAGTTCAGAAGCCAAATATTTCAGACGTTTTGCTTGATTCTTTGCAGCATGGGATTGAAAATGAAACAAACATAAATCTGCTTGAAATTCCAATAATCCTTAATATGTCTGGTTATTCAGCAAGCATTTCGTGTTTTACATTTGCAAATCCAATAACAAGTTCAAATTCAGACAATATTGTTGTAAAAAATAACCAATCAGTTGTGGTTCCATTCAGCATATCTTCTTCAAATCTTAATGTGGCAAATAATGGGGCGGTTTATTATTTCTATTATTCAAATCAAGTCAATTTCAAAAATATAAATCAAGCTCCTTTGACATTAAGCCCATGTACTGCTATCCAGTATTTTTTCAGCGCGCCAAGAATATATTCTATTTACTCATATGCTAATTTAAGCAGTTCTATAAATTCTGTCTCGTCGAATTATGCAAATGCAAAATTAAAATACAAGATTCCAGCATCTGCAGATTTTATGATTCAGGCAAGAAACGAATATGGTATTTTCTTTTCAACAGAATCAGCCAAAAAGCCCGCTGTCGGGATTTCTGTAAAGGCTAGAGATATTCCAATAGAATATCTTGAGAATGGAGATATTAAAAAAGGAATTTTAAACATAAGAGTGTGGTAAAATGATGAAAAATAAAAGAGCGTGGGTCAGAATCTTGGAAGCAGTAGTTGCGATAATGCTCATCATAGGATTTATTCTTTATTTGCATGCCCGTGAGGAAAAACCATCTTTGACAGAACAGATGTATCAGACAACGCATGGAATTCTGTCTGAAGCAAATGCAAATGAAACAGTGAGAAATGCTGTTTTGAGAAACGATATAGCTAGTGTCGCTACTGTCAAATCTTTTTTTGATAAAAGACTGTCACAGTATAATTTTAATTATACTTTTACCATTTGCAACCTTGATGCTGTTTGTCCACTTCCTGAAACAGCGCCAAACAAAGAAATTTATGCAGACAACATTATAATAAGCGCAAGCCCAACTGCGGGAGCAGAAGCAAAAAAACTTTCTATTTTTGTCTGGTTTTAAAAATGGCTTTTGAAAATTTTGAGCACAAGGCAGATATTGGCGTAAGAGGAATTGGTTCAACTGTTGAAAAATCTTTTGAAGAAGGCGCAAAGGCGATGTTTGATGTTGAGGTTGATTTGAAACGAGTTCGAGCTGCCAAGAAAATAAAAATAAAATGCTCTGCCTTAAACAATGAAGAATTATTTGTTGAATTTCTGAATGCTTTGCTTGCACAGGCAAGCATTCATCAGATGATTTTTTCAAAATTCAAAGTCGAGAAGATTTCTAAAGGGAAACAACTTGAATTGAATGGATCTGCTTGGGGTGAGACGCTTGATGTCAAAAAGCACAAGCCTCATGATGAAGTAAAAGCAGCTACTTATTCCCAACTGAAAGTAGAGAAGAAAAAAATAAAAGCCCGAGAAATGTGGGTTTCTCAGTGCATTGTTGATGTCTGATTGCAATGCTCTACTGATATGGCCAAGATAGAAAAGATAAAAGAGATTCTTTCTGATGAAGCACTATATTATAGTAAGAAAAGAGAGAACAGTTTGAAAAGTTTAAAGGCCTCTATTCTTAGGAGCAAGCTTTTTGAATATGTGAGCAATCTCAAATTTCCTATTTATGATTCTAAGGGCGAGATTAAAATTCCAGGCGATATAAAGCCAGATATTCTTGGGGAAAATGCTCTTGAGCATAAGTTGCTTGCAATAACTCATGCAAGAATTGAAAAATTTTGCAGAACTAAAAAGCATGAAAGAATTTATGACTTGTATCTCCAGGAAGGTTTAGAAACAATTTTTCTTGATTTAGACAAAAGAATCTATAATACAGGACATTTAGGAAGCTCTGGCAAGCGCGAGATTTATGATGAGCTTTCTCTTATTTTTGACAAAGCCAAAGCTCCAACATTGATTCCAATTTTTGTTGGAAAAGAGCTTCTTAGCCTGCATATTTTTGACAGGTATGTTGGATGCACTCAATATTATAATCAATTTCAAAAATTTTCACCAGACAAAAAGCCAGAAATAAGCCATTTAATTATGCCTTGTTTTTCTGGTCCAAGACGCATTTCAATCTTGTTTGAGCCTGAGAAGAAAGAAAGGGAATTGCTGAAAATTTATTAAATAAATCTTTAAAAAGAAAACTTTCTTCTTATGCAGATGGAGCCTAATGGCAGATAAACAAGGGGTAAATTTAAAAACTGCATCTGCTTTTAGATTCAATGAAATTAGATAGAAACTTCGCTTCAATTCATGCATACTTATGCGCAGATGGCTATGTCATTAAGAATCCATTAACTCAGAAACAAAAATATTACAGAATTGGGCTTAGAAATACCAATTTAATCCTTTTGAAAGATTTTCAAGAAAAATTTGAAAAAGTTTTTGGAGTCAAACCAAGATTAGTTGAAGGGCAAAGATGTGAAATTGGTTCAAGAGAACTTTATGAACTCCTGACTAAAGAATTTGGAAGCTTTTATTCCTGGAAATGGAGTATGCCATCTTTAAAAGATGAACTCTTGTCTTTTTGGTTAAGGTCTTTTTTTGATTGCGAGGGCTGGGTTTACATTAAAAGCCATCAGAACAGGCAGATAGGATTAGATTGTGTAAATGAAAAAGGAATTAACCAGATTCGGGATGCATTAACAAGATTAGGAATACATACTATTAAAAAATTAAAGAAAAATGGCAAAATTTTCAGAATTTTTATTTTTGGAAAAGAAAATCTATTAAGATTTAAGGAAAAGGTTGGGTTCTTCCATCCTGAAAAAGCACAAAAGCTAAATCTTGCTTTGGCTGATTATGTTGTCTATAAATGGATTTTTCCTAAAAATGAAAAACAATGCAAAAAATTTGTTAAAAAAATCCTAAAAGAAAAAATCAGAATTAAAGACAAAAAGCATATAAGAATAATCTCAAACGAAAGAGAAAATTTAAATAAACTTAACTGCTTATTGTTTAAGTTTTTTAAACTAAAAGGGCTATCATATAAACGAATTAATGGCCTTGGGACTGAATATTACGAACTACATATTAATAAGCGAGAAGACATAGAAAGACTAATAAAAGAAAAAATAATCCAAAATCTATTCAAAAATGTATAAAGATAAATTAATTAAGATAAATGAGTGGACGTATGAACTTCCAAAAACTGGCGATATGCTTGTGCACGGAAGAATATTTATTTCATCAAAGTTATTAAAAGACCTTGATGAAGATTGTTTGAGACAGATTGAAAATGTTGCCTGCCTTCCCGGCATACAAAAAGCATCAATTGGAATGAGTGACATGCACATCGGTTATGGATTTCCAATTGGCGGAGTCGCGGCTTTTGATGCAGATGAAAATGGAGTTGTTTCTGTCGGCGGAGTTGGTTTTGACGGCGGATGCGGAGTTCGATGTTTGAAAACAAATCTGACTCTTGATGAAGTAAAGCCTAAAATAAAAGAATTGGTTGATGAGCTTTTTGATAATGTTCCTGCAGGATTAGGAATAAGAGGAAAAATAACTTTGTCTCGTGAAGAAGTTGATGAAGTTCTGCGAAATGGCGCAAAATGGATTATTGAAGAAAAAAAATATGGTCTGAAAGAAGATCTTGAATATATTGAGGAAAATGGCCGTGTGTCTGGCGCAGACCCAAAAAATGTTTCTGAAACAGCAATAAAAAGAGAGCAGAGACAGGTAGGAACTCTTGGAAGCGGAAATCATTATCTTGAAGTCCAATATGTTGATGAAATTTATGATGAGGAAGCTGCGAAGCAATTTGGATTGGAAAAAAATCAGATTTTAATCTCAATTCACTGTGGTTCAAGAGCTCTTGGGCATCAAATAGGAACAGATTATCTGAAAGTTCTTGCAGATGCCTCAAGAAAATACAATATCCCAATAAGAGAGCATGAACTTGTCTGCGCGCCGATTAAAAGTGAGGAAGGAAAAAGATATTTTTCAGCAATGTGCTGCGCTTTGAATTATGCGTATGCAAATCGGCAGGTTATAGCGCATTTAGTTCGCGAGAGTATAAAAAAAATATTCCCAAAAGCAAAAGTTGAAACTTTTTACGAGATAACTCATAATTCATGCAAAGCAGAAAAGCATGAAATTGATGGTAAATTAAAAACAGTTTATGTCCATAGAAAAGGCGCGACAAGAGCATACGGACCCGGCCGCGCCGAAGTTCCAAAAAAATATCGTGAGATAGGACAGCCTGTTTTAATCGGCGGGACAATGGGCACAGCATCTTTTATCATGCATGGAACAGAAAAAGGAATGAAAGAAGCCTTTGGTTCAGCGTGCCACGGAAGCGGAAGAGCAATGTCAAGAACAAGAGCGAAAAAACAATACTGGGGAAGCACTTTAATTAAAGAACTTGAACAAGAAGGTGTTTACGTAAAAGCAAGAAGTTTGTCAGGACTCGCAGAAGAAGCTCCAGGAGCTTACAAGCCTGTTGAAGATGTTGTTGATGCAATTCATCAGGCCAATCTTGCAAAGCGCGTTGTTCGATTGAAGCCTATTGGAAATATAAAAGGATAAAAAGCAGAAAAATAAAAACTGATAGAAACATTTATAAACAGATGTTATATAATTATAACAAATGTTACAAAAATATAACAGATATAAATTGCTGAAGATTTTTCTTGATTATCCTACTGAAAGCTTTAGGCTCAGGGAATTAAGCAGGATGAGTAAAATATCACCTGTTTCTGTTATTAACTATCTCAAGGAGTTTGAAAAGGAAGAATTAATAAGAAAATATGAAAAAAGAGGAATTCCCTTTTATGTTGCTGAAAGAGATAACGAGAAAT
>PEVX01000025.1 GCA_002780285.1 Candidatus Pacearchaeota archaeon CG06_land_8_20_14_3_00_35_12 | reverse complement strand
CGCAGAATATCTTGTCGCAAAAATGACTGAAGAGGTTAAAAGAGCACCTCAAAGAAATTTTCCAGGAAGAAACGAAAGAGATCCAAGGCTGAAGCCTCAGCCAGTTGCTCCTATTGAGACAAAATATGTCAAATGGCTTTCTGAATTAAGCAAAGATTCAATTCCTGTCGCAGGAGGAAAAGGAGCAAATCTTGCAGAAATGTTTAATTTTAAATTGCCTGTTCCCCCGGCATTTGTCATAACAGCGCAGGCTTATTCTCATTTTCTTCAAACTTCAGGAATTGCGCAAAAAATTGATTCTATGATTAAAGAAATCACTATTGAAAATACACAGCAATTGGAAACAAAAGCAAAAGAAATCCAATACATTGTTGAAAAAGCAGAGATGCCTGATGACATGAAACAGGAAATAATGGAGGCATATGAAAATTTGACAGTAGACAAGGCAGCTCTTGAAGAAGCATCAAGCGATGTCATGAAAATTTTGAGAATGACAGAGCCGCCTTTTGTCGCAGTGCGTTCTTCAGCAACAACAGAGGATTTGAAGACTGCAAGTTTCGCAGGCCAGCAGGAAACTTTTCTGAATATCAAAGGAAGCAGCAATTTAATTGAATCTGTAAAAAAATGCTGGGCTTCTTTATTCACAGCGAGGGCAATTTATTACAGAGAAAAACGCGGTTTCAAGCATGAAACAGCATTTATTGCAGTAGTTGTCCAGAAGATGATTAATTCTGACAAAAGCGGGGTTATGTTCACAATAAATCCTGTCACAAACAATCCAAATGAGATAGTCATAGAATCTGTTTTTGGATTAGGAGAAGGAATTGTTTCTGGCGCTATAGAACCTGACACATATGTTATTGACAAGGCAACAAGGATGATAAAAGAAAAAAAGATAGGGCATAAAAAAATTATTTTCATGAAATCGGCAAGCGGGCAGACAGTAAAACTGCAGCTTCCGCCTTTCAAAGTAACAAGCCAAGTATTGACTGATTTGGAAGTGAGAAATCTTGCAAATTACGGCGCAAGAATTGAGGAGCATTACAAAAATCATCAGGATATTGAATTTGCAATTGAAGCAGGGCAGATTTACATTGTTCAAACACGTCCGGTCACGACAAGTGAAAAAAAGATTGAAAAGCTTGAAGTAAGCAAGGCAAAGATTCTTGTTGAAGGATTTCCAGCTTCGCCCGGAATCAGCGAGGGAAAAGTAAAGCTTATCAGAAATATGTCAGAGCTTTCAAAAATTCAGCAAGGAGATATCCTTGTGACTGTAATGACAAATCCCGACATGGTTGTCACAATGCAAAAAGCCAATGGAATCGTTACAGACGAAGGCGGAATGACAGCCCATGCAGCCATAGTTTCCAGAGAAATGGGGATTCCTTGTGTTGTTGGAACGAGAAATGCCACTGAGATTTTAAAAGAAAATCAGTCAGTCACTGTCGACGGAACAAACGGAAAAGTCTATGAGGGAATAATCAAGGCTGAAAGTCAAGGAAAAGGAATTCCAGAAGCAAAAGCAGAAATAAAAAGAAGCCTTGAAATCGAACCAATCACAATAAAAACAAGAACAAAAATAAAAGTTATCACAGACCTTCCATCTTTTGCAGAGCGCGCAGCAAAAACAAATGCAGATGGCGTTGGGCTTGTGCGCATTGAAGGAATAATCGCCGAAGGCGGAAAGCATCCATTCAAATTCATGCAAGAGAACAATTTGCAGGAATACACTTCAATTTTGAATGAGGGAATAACAAAAATCGCGAGATTCTGGCCAAACAAATTCATATGGGTCAGGACTTCTGACATCAGAAGCGATGAATACAAGAATTTGCAGGGAGCGCCTCAGAAACAAGAGGCAAATCCAATGCTTGGCATGCACGGAATAAGAATGTCATTGACATATCCAGATATTCTTAAGGCAGAATTAAAAGCAGTAAAACAGGCTGTTGAGGAAGGTTATAAAATTGGAATAATGCTTCCTCAGGTTATCAGTGTTGAAGAGGTCAAAAAAGCAAAAAAAATCTGTGATGAAATGGGAATGCTTGAACTTCCAAGGGAAAAATTCCAATTCGGAGTGATGATTGAAACTCCTGCCGCGACAGAAATTATAGAGGATATCTGCAGGCATGTTGATTTCATAAGCATAGGCTCTAATGATTTGACTCAATATACTCTGGCGATTGACAGGGGAAATGAACAGGTTCAGTCATTATATGACGAGATGAATCCTGCTGTTCTAAGGGAAATTTCACAGGTAATAAGAGCATGCAAAAAATATAATGTTGAATCAAGCATCTGCGGCCAGGCAGGCAGCAGGCCTGAAATGGCAGAATTCCTTGTAAGAGAAGGCATTGAAAGTATTTCAACAAATGCCGACGCTGCAAAGAAAATTTCTGAGATTGTCGCAAAAATTGAGGCAGAGCTCGCGAAAAAAGAAGAGCAGGAGGAAAATGATCCTTCAGAGGATGCAATTGACGAGCTTGTAGTCAATGAAATAAGTGATGGCGAGCTTGGAAACATAGAGCCAGAGGACATAGAGATATCTGACGGCGACCTTGCAAAGCTTGAGGCAGCCCCAATTCTCGACGACAAAAAAGTCAAAATAATTTAATTATTTTAGTTTAGTTCTTAAAATAGTACTATAAGCCATATATTACAAAATATATATTGCAGTTCAGAAAGCCTTTTAAATATGTATTTACTATGGAATAGTAACAAATAACCTCAAAAAGAGGTTAATAAAAAAACTCAAAACTAAAATGGAAAGCGATTTAATTTCAGTTAACAAGAGCACAACAATCAAGACAAACAGAGGTCCATTCACATACAATCATGAAGACATACTGGCAAGAATTGGAGTTTCTGACACATCATATGTCTCACGAGAAGGAGTAATTGTGCTTAATAATGAGAGCAATTTGAAGCCTATTGACTTTTTTTACAAAGGAGATTCACAAAAAAATTCAAATTTTTGCAAAGGCAACAGCCAGCTGATAGAATCAAAAATCCAGAAAATAGCAGAATTATACAGACAGGCTGAGGAAAAATATAAAAACATCACTAAAACTCAAAACTAAAATGACAGACGAACACGAACAAAGAAAGAAAATTTTAGAAGATATTGTTAAAGACTTTTCTCAATCAGTGATTATGGAAGGAAAGCATAAAGCAAGCGATACAGACCCCGATGTAAGAAAATACATCACTGACACTACTTTTCATCCTGAGGAATTTGAATATCCTGGAGAAGCAGAAGAGCATTACAAAAAAACTTATGATTTAAACATGGCTGCACCTGCAACAGATGTAACCAAAAAGATCAGGGAAACAAGAGGAGAAAAGCAGGTAAATGTAATCAATTATGCTGCTCAAAATATTAATGATATTGTAAGCTATTTGAAACCAGAACAGGTTTTGAATTATGCAATCAATGGAATCAGCCCTCAAAAAATAGGCAATGAAGAGCATGATGCAGTTGCCAAGATTCACGAGGAAAGAAACGAGATGATTTCAAATATTGCTGGGGGCAATGTCAAAAAGATGATGGATTATTGCACTAAAGGATACAAAAGCAAGGATCTTGAATATTACTCAAAACTTATTCTAGCATCTGATGATGCTCAGCATTCAAAGCTCAGCTCATGGTATCAGATTGGAATAAGAGCAAGAGAAAACGCTATGTATGCAAAACTTTCAAAGCAAGAAGGAGATTCATTAGTGCCTGACAAAGAAAAAGCAACCTCATATCTGATGAAAAATGTCGAAAAGGCAGACGAACATGAGAAAAACGGCTTTTATTTCAATGCAGCCCTTGATGGAAGCGGCTTAAAAGGAATTGACCAAATCAAAGAACTTTTAAGAAACCTTGAAAAAGGCTATGCTGTATAAAATTTCTTTTTTAATTTTTAATTTTTATCCTAAGACAAGTATAAAAAAATGACAAGCCAAAGAAAAAAAGCAGAAAAAACAAAAGAAAAATGACAGACCAAGAAACACAACCTCAACACCCAAGGGAAAAAGAAATAATTGCAAAATGGTCCAATCCAATACCCTACACCAGCTTAACTGAATTGAGCCACTCTGAAAAATTTGGCGGAATGATTGAAGAAATGTTTGGAAATAACATTCAGGGCAAAAGATTTCTTGATATAGGCTGCGGAGTCCCTCCCAAAGTCAGCATCTATCTTGCATCAAAAGGCGCTGATGCATATGCGCTTGACAAGAAAGGAGAAGATAAAAAAAATCAGATTAAAAGTTTCTATAATGTAAATTTTATCTGCGATAATACAAGATATCTCAAAGAAATTTTCAAGGGAGAAAAATTTGACGGGATAATAAGCAAAGCTTTTCTCGGATTGCCATTTCAGTTATGGATGAACGAGGAAAACAGGCAAGAAAAACCTGTCACTCCAAATGGCTTTTTCAAGACATGCTATAATCTAACAAAAGAAGGGGGATACAATGTCCATTACAAATACTATGGGGAATGGATTGAGTCCGGAAAAAAAGACCTGGAAAAAATAGGCTTTGAAGTCATTACTTCCTTCGATGACCCCCGCGACTTGGGCAATTTAGGCACTTTGCTCGTTTTAAGAAAACCCTATTCAAACCAAAATCAAAATAAAAATTAAATAAAAATGGAACAAGAAACAATCAAAGAAAAAGTAAAGAAATGGGGCAGCATGAAATTTCTGCCTTTTGAACTTCCGGGCTATATCATGAATTATATTGATATGCCTATAAATTTCGGCAAAATGGTTGAAGAATTATATGGAAATGTTCAAAGCAAAAAGATTCTTGATGTTGGATGCGGTTATTTTCCACAAACCGCGACAGCAACAATTCATCTTGCTTCTAAAGGAGCAATTGTCTATGGATTAGACAAGGTTCTAAAATACAGAGAGCACAAATCAGAATTAAGAAAACACAAAATAATTCCTGTTGCTGCAGATGCAACAGAAATCGGAAAAATATTCAAGAACGCGAGGTTTGACGGAATAATCAGCCGCGCATTCTTAGGATTTCCTTTCGAATGCTCATTCGGGTTCGGAAAAAATAACAGAGCTGCAACAGAAGATTTTTTTAGAACTTGTTATTCATTAACAAAAGACAATTCATACAACATCCATTACAAATTTAATGAAGAAAATTTCAGCCTTGAAGAAAAAGACCTGGAGAACATGGGCTTTGAAGTCTTAAATTTCTTCGAAGAAAAAAGAAACCCCTGCGGTTCTGTCTTAATCTTAAGAAAAAACCTTTAAATACTCAAAAAAATACAATTCAAAATTAAAATGGCACAAGAAAAAAATAAAGTATTCCAGTACTACAAACTTGATACTGAGGAAGAGCAAATAAGAAAATTTATCGGTGCAGTTAAAGTGCTTGATAACTTGGTTGAAATGGGGACTACTTATTGCAATCAACACCTTCAAAATCATGAAAATTGCTCTCAATGCATAAGCAAGCCCGGATGCAAAAAAGTTGCTGATTGCTACGACCTTGTCATAAAAACGCTTGATTTTGATTTAAGAACAGGAAGAAGAACAACTACCGGCGTGGATGTCATAATGATGTGCTACAACATCCTAAGTCCAAAGGAAGAAGAGGAAGAAGAAAAGATTAAAAAGGTGCTTAAAAATATTTTAAATACAACAAAATAAAATGCCAGACATAACAAAACTTTTTGCAGAAGAACTGGGAATAAAGCCCATAATCAAAGACACTGAAGAATGTTTTGAGTACATAAAAGAAAAAGGCTGTAATGTTTACTGCAAAGGATATCCAAACTGCAATAACTTAACAGGAATCAGCGCAATGCTGGGATTTCCTTTTTCAAGCATTGAGGAATTCAAAAGCGCGGTGAATGATTTTGATGAAATGATTACAGATTATGTCAATACTGCGCTGAACACAGAAAAAAGTGTTGAAGATATTAGAAATGCTGCAGAAAGAGCGATTGCAAAATACAAGGATTCAACAGGAAAAATTTAATCACACAATTCTATTCACAATTATTGCCATTTCTTTAATAAATTCGTCTGTTCTTTTTATCCACAAATCAATTTCATTGCCTTTAATCGCTGTTATATCCCCATGCAGGATCCTGTGGGCAATCAAATACAAATCCCTGTACCATGTGACATATTTCATATCCAACAATCCCTTGTCAACAAAAGTCTCTCTTAAAAGAATTGGAACATGTTCTGGTGAAGGTGGTGATTTTTTTGCTGCAATTAAAGCAGCGTGGGAAGAATCAACCATTGCCCAATACAATCCCTCTATTGCTCCGAGCAAAGCAGCTTTGCTTCTTGCCATGTGAATCGGTGCTCTCTGCAAAGCCATGTAAATAGATTCAGGAGTTGATTTTATGTTTCCTCTTACTAGTAATACTTTTAATGGATTGAAAAATCCGGCAAAATCAATCAATGCTTCGCCCCATCTTATGATATTCATTATAACCGGGTCTCCGCGTATCATGTCATGCCACCATGTAGTCAATTTTACTGTATTTATATGAAGGCTTCTTGTGTAAGGATTCGCCATAATTAATTTTCCAAGCTCTTCTCTATACCATCCAATAAGCTCTGTATCCCATTGGACTGTTGCGTCATCAACAATAATTATTACATCAATATCAGAATGTTTTTCAGCAGTGCCTTTTGCAGTGCTTCCAAAAAGAATGACTGATTTTATTATCTTTCCGAATTTTTCATAAACCTTTGTTGCAAAATCCATTGCAATGTCTCTTTCTTTTATCATTGACAGGGTTTTCAGAACCTCTTTTGAAAGCTTTTTCATTTTTGACTTTGGAATTTTCATGCCTTCCTTTGATTCTGCTTTCTCAGCAGATTGTTCGAGCTTCTCTTTAGAAACAACTTTTGCTTTTGCCATCTATCCTCTTTTTTAATTGATAATTAGTAATGATTTTCTTTTTTAAATCTTTTCAGTTCTATTTTCTTTGCTTATTCCATTGGTGTTCCTGTCAATCTTGACTGCTTGCCAGGAACCCTGCCTCCAAGCTCTGTAGGCAATGTTGAAAATCCAGCGCCGTACATTGAAAAATGCTCTTCAGGAAGCATTGTTCCATAGCCTCCGAAATAACTTCCATAGCTTGATTGTATTTGGTTCCAGTAAGGCGCCATTTTAATATCATACAAAGGACTGCCTAATGCAGAAAGCGCGTAAGGATGAGGAGATGCCTTGAAATGCTGGACAAACTCTCCTGCTTCAACAATTGCTTTTCCCTTGAAACCTGCTTTTTCCAATTCTTCAAGCATTGGTTTTATTGGAACTCCACCCATTCCAGGAGGAAGATGGGCTTCCTGAAATCCAAAATTATCAGCAAGATGAACGTGTTTTACAAAAGGCGCGATTGCCTTTGTTTCTTTTATTATATCCTCTTCTGTAAATCCTCCTTTGCGCATCAAATTAATATGCCCTACATCCCAGGTTGCGCCGATTAATTTTTCAGCAGCACCTCTTGCCCGTGTTTCTGACATTCCTGAATTAACTGCATTTTGAACAAATTGCTCTCTTGAGGCGTTTATTAATTGCTTCAATTGTTTTGCCCTTGAGAAACCTCCAATTTCACCAGGAGGATTTTCCAGGCTTACAATCGGAGCACTTGTACCGAATTTTTTATATGACTGAAAAGCAACATTCGCAATTGTCCTTGCGCTTTTGTCAAGGGCAAATTCTTCTACAGGCCGCATCATTTGGACAGGAGTAATATGTTTCAGGGCTGCAATTCCTTCATCACATCTTCTTTTGTATTTTAACGCATAATCAAGAATATCAATGTGCTCTCCTCTTCTTTTTCTTTCATCCATCTCTTTGTACATTGCTGTATATTGTTTTGAAAGCGCTGTCAAAATTTTTGCTCGTTCAGCGGCAATTCCTCTCTGCTTCTCGTCTTCAGGAGCATCTTTAATTCCATATTTATATGCATTGTCATACATGCTTCTGATTCCTGCCTCAACATCCTGAAAAAACATCAATGCTTTATTTGCAGCATCTTCTGTGATTGCAATTTTGTCCCTGTCTTCTGGCGCGACTGGATGGCCTTTTACTGCTTCTAAATAAACTTTCGAGGCATCCTCAACATATGGAGATCTTAAAATTTCATCTCCATGCTTTGCCATCTGCAATAATCCTGTTATCTGGTTTGACCAGGCTGTTTCATTGTAAACTTCAAGTCTTTTTCTTGGGCCGTATTCTCTTGGCGTTTCCTCGCCGGGATAATAGACTTTTTCTTCCTTGAATGCAGAGGGCTGGCCTGTCTCTGGATTTACAGCGACAATAACTGTTTCTTTTTCTCCTGTTTTTGTTTTTTCATATTCTGCGCCTGGAAATCCCCAGTTTGACGAGTGAAATGAAACAGGAACATTTCCTTTTGGATTTAATTCATGGGCTCTTTCAACAATCTGAAGCATTTCCTGCTCTGCTTCATGCCTTGCAGACTCGCTCCATCCTTCTCTTGAAAATCCAGCAGGGTCTATCAAAGGACCATGTAAAGTTGTCTCGCTTCCTGTTAATTTTGACAATTGATTAAGCTCTTTCATATGCTGTTTTGGAATCATGCCCATCACTCTTGGGTCTAGCACACTCATTTCAACAACTTTCATTCCTTCATTCAGCCGAGAAGAAACTTCCTGAACCTGATTTGCTGTCTGCGTGGAAGTAGAAGCACCGATAGAATAACCTGGAAATCTGTATCCAGTAAAAAGGTCTCCATAATCCTGCTCTACTGGTTTGTAAATTCCTTCGTAAAAAAATTCATAATTGGTATAAGCCATTTTCACCCACTTTTTATCGCTGTTTTTAATAGCAATTTCTGATATTTAAATCTAATGCCGACGATATTTTCTTATTTCCTCGCGTCCGTGGCCTTTCAATTCTTTCAGCGGATTAAATTCCAAAAAGCCTTTTTCTGACTTGTATTCAACATGAGAAGGAGCCAAAAGATCGCTCACATTATGCCTCTCGAGCTCTGATTTTCTTTCTATATTCTGCTGCAATTCAAGGTCCTGCCTTGCGGGTTTTTCAAAAACCCTTTCAGGAGCGAATTCAACATGTCTTGGCCTTTCAAGCCCTTGGCCTTCGAGATTTTCATAGAAAACTCTTTTCTCTTCATAATCTGAAACATATGGCTTTTCTGCTTTTTCAGTTTCTTTGGCCTGTGAAGGAACTTCTTTTAATTTTTGCTCGAGATTCTCGTTCTCTTCTGCCTCGATTCTTTTTCCTGATTCGAGAATCGGCGCCCTTCCTCCTCTGGAAACAGGCTCTTCTGAAACTTCAAATCCTTTTCTTGAAATCTGCAGTTCTTCTTTCTCTTCAGATTCTTCCTCTTCTTTTTCTTTTTTTTCTTCTTCTCTGTTTTTTTCTTCTTCGCTTTCTTCTGCCATAAAAAACAAAGCAATAGGTAATTTATATAGTTTAAGAAAGAAATTCAACTCCTCAAAACATAAATTAAATTAGCTGGCTTAGGCCGGCTTCAGCTCTTCAGGGCTAAAATGCAGCATTTCAAAAGGGTCTGGATGCGACGCCATGTCGTGAGATTTTTTGAAAACATCATATATCTTGAAGCAGAATTCAGCGGCATTTTTTTCAGCAACTTTCCTGACGAGCTTTTCTTCATATGTTTCTGCAGGCAAGCCTCCTGTTTCGAATTCTTTTAATTTTTCAGCCTCTTCTTTTTCTTTTTTTTGTTTTTTCTCTGCTTCAGAAGGCTCTTTTTTAGGCAGGCCGAATCCAAATAAAGCAGTAAATGGATTTTCAGAGGCTGCGAGCTTTGTCTCTTCTTCTGCTTTTTCCTTTGCCTCTTTTTCCTTGTTAATGAAATAATCAATATCATTATTCAGCTGCTTCAGGCTTTCATCTGTAATATCCTGCACAAGGTTTAATGCCTTGTTTAAATCTGATTTTTCCAATCTTTTCTTGAACCAGAACAATTCATCCTCATTCAATGCAAATGCCCAGAACGCAACATCTGCCCTTCCTCCGAAAACATAATGGGGCTGCTGCGAGATTCTTTCTGGAATGCCTCTGAATGCAAAATCAATCAGCACGCAGGAATAAATCTTCCTCATTTTTTTATAAACACTTTCTTTTGCAAATTCTGGAGGAAGTTTCTTGTTGTCTGCGAGATTTTTTACATCAATTGCGCTTGAACCAAAAAGAGTGAGCTGAAGAATTGTCGTATTGAATGATGTGACTAACGCAGGAGTTGTTAATTTGCTTTCTTTCATCATCAATTGCTCTGCTGCTCTTAGATATGGCTTTGCCCATCTTGTATAAAGCTCGAGTGTTCCTTTCTGCGCTTTCAGATAGCTTATCTCAAGAGCATATCTTTTTCTTAATTCCATCTCTGACATCTCAAGCCATTTGAAAAATTCTGCAAGCCTTGGCTTCAAAAGTCTTTTAACCCTATCATTCAAATCCATTTGATCAACTGAATCAACATTTTTAGCAGCCATGAATGCGTCTCTCAATGTTGAAAATCCAAGCTGATATGTCAGTTGGTTCATGCTTCCTACGCCTCTTTTTATATCAACATTATCCATCCATATTTGCTTCAATGCAAGCATTCCTGCCTCTTTTGCCACTTGTTTTTCTGAATGAAGAGCATCGTAATGGCTTAATCTTATTTCAAATTCCCTCAAATCATAAATTATATTGATTACTGATTTCAAAACATTGTTAACATATCCAAGAATTTTCATGCCCTCTTCCTGCATTCTCGTCATTCTTGCTCCAAGTTCTGCAAAATGTCCTGAGCCAGGAGATGCCACAAAATTATCAACTATTTTTTCAGGCTTGTATCCAGACATGAAATCCAAAATCCAGAAATACAAGGGCTCTAATGTTTCTGAAGAGCTGTCATAAGTCAATTCATTCTGCCAGTAAGGCTCCATATCCTCTTTTTTTTCAGGATTTTTATATCTTCCAGAAACCTTGACTAGTATCTTTCCAATATCTTTCACCTCATCACTTGCCATTTTTATTCCTTGTCTGCCTCATTCTGCCCCTTTTATTACAGAATATATATTGCAGATTGAGTTTTAAATATTTTGCATGCAAAATATTTGGGGCATTTTTAAGGAAAGAGTGGTAAAAAGAAATCTTTTTAATCTTCCGCAACCACAGTATAACCATGTGGAATCCATTCAAAAAGAAAAAAGATTATTCGAGCAGCGGTGGAATGATTGACCTCAGGCCGTTGGCAAAATCAAGCGCAATGTCCACAGTCAATTCAACAGCAAGCCCTGTTTCAAGCACAGATGCATCAAGTTCGTCAAGCTCAGCAAGTTCAACAGGCTCTGATACTGGATTTATAAACATGTTTGCAATGAGCTCAACTCCTTCTGCTTCAACATCCACAACATCTGAAACTTCTTCGACAAATACATCTACTGATTCAAATTCATATAATTCATCAATTTCTTCAGATACAACATCAAGTTCTGAAATAAACTCTGAAGAAAGGAGGAGAAGGCTTGCTGAAAAGCTTTACAGGATTTCAGACAGGCTTGATTTGATGGAAAAAAGAATAGAAAGATTAGAAAGAAAAACCGGAGTTCGGGAAGATTTAATTTAAATTTAAAAAAGAGGGGAAAAAATGAAAAAGAGGTTTGGCTATTTGTTCATGTTTATCCTTGCAGGGATTATTTTTCTCGTGGATTTCATAACGAAAAATTATTTTGTAAATGTCAGAGGCTGTTTTCTTTTCCTCTGCTCGCAGCCGATACTAAACAAAGGCGCGGCTTTTGGGATTTTGCAGGGATTTGACTTTCTTCTTATTGCAATTGCATTAATTGTAATTGTATTAATCCTGTATTTCTACGGAAGTGTCAGCAGGCCAATGCAGATTGCGCTTGCATTGATTTTTGCAGGAACAGTTGCGAACACCATGAACAGAGTTTGCCTTGGCTTTGTCATTGATTTCATCAAATTTTCATTCATTCAAAACTCAGCTGCATTCAATCTCGCCGACATCAGCAATATCGCTGGAGCGATAATCCTGTTAATTGCTTTATTCAAAAAGAAAAAGAGATAGCAATTACAATCCAATTGAAGTTTTTTCAAGCTCTTTTATTTTATCTTCACATTTCTCCTTGTATCTCAAGGTGTAAATAACATAATAATACGCCTTCTTGTCCTTGTCTGTCTCTTTTTTCTTTAAATGACTCCATAAATTCTCAAAATTTCCAAATTGCGAAACAGCCCTGTCAACTCTACCATTTCCCCAATTATATCTCAGGATTATTTCTCTTGCATCAGAATGCTTTTTATTTTTTTTAATTCT
The DNA here is from genome assembly GCA_002780285.1 of Candidatus Pacearchaeota archaeon CG06_land_8_20_14_3_00_35_12. Lineage (GTDB taxonomy): Archaea > Nanobdellota > Nanobdellia > Pacearchaeales > PEVX01 > PEVX01. The sequence continues at coordinate 29,723 of PEVX01000025.1, read as the reverse complement.
TGAGCTGAAATGAAGCGCAGCAACAATTTCAAGGCTTTTCATAGATTCAGAATCTCTGGGAAAATTTTCAATATGATACCATGGCACAAGTTCGTACTTGTTCCTAAGCTTTTCATTTTTGTAATAAAGTGCATATGTGCTAGGCATAACTTGATGATATCCTCTTTCTCCAGCAGAACCCTTGGCTCCGACCTCAAACCAGCTTTCAGTCCAGCCCAAGCCCACATATTCATCAAATAAATGGTCTGGAAGCTTTGTTTTTTGGCATGCTGTTTTGAAATATGGGTAGGCTTTTTCAAGATTCTTCAATGTCGCAGCATCATAAGATTCTACTTTTTTCTCAGGCAATCTCACTATTAATTTAACAGATTTTTTCTTTATCTGCGCAGGAACTATTTTTTTAACAATTACAGTCGCGTCTGCCTTTGCCAATTTTATTTCCTTTGATGGTTGAATGATTTTTGCTTCTTTTTTTTCAACCACATTGGCTTTTGCAACAATTATCTCTGTTTTTGCTACTTGGGTTTCAGGCTCTGAAACCATTTTTACATAATTCTGAGCAAGCTGATTGCATTCTGAATAAAACTTGGGAGAATCAATCTCACCATTTGACTTCAAATAAAGTTGTCTGAGCTCATTTACTTTTTTTGCGCATTCAATCACAGCATCTTTTGTTTTCAAATAAAGAGGATTTACTGGATTTGTTTCTGCATTATACTCTTTCTTTATATTCTGAAATCTTTCCAAAGAATTTCCAATTTCGCCGTTTTCAACAATCCTAAAAAATCTCTTATTGAAATTGTCCAAGTCTTTATTAAAATTCTCAGTCTTTTCTTTTTCCTGCTTTTCAGCAAGAAGCAGTGCTTCTTTTTTTATTCTCGTTTTTTCTTTGCTGCTTGCAGACTTGTAAGCATAAGCAGAGCCTGCGATTGCAAATGCCAAAGCTCCTGCTAAAATAGTTGTTCCAATACCTTTCAAAATTTCTTCAAGCTTAAATTTCATCGTAGAAATTAAAAATTTCAGAATCCGAAATCGTTTATAAAGCTTTTTATTTATTCTCAAAATCCCTCAATATTATCTTTTTGTATGTTTTTGCTAAATCAGGCCTTCCAATAAAATCAATTCTTCCTGGAATTCTTCTATAAAGCTCATCAAGAGTCATAATCTCTAGCTTTTTCTTCCAGTCCTGCATAATATATCCATCTCCTAAATAGATTGCAGAATGTGTGACTAAGTGCTTTTTGTAAAGAGAATAAGGATTCCATGCAATAATTATATCTCCTGGCCTAAGCATGGCTCTAACTTCATCCTCTGTTTTCTTTCTTTCTTCTGCCATCATTTTCAAAATTTCAGAATATTCTTTGTTTGGATATTCTTTTCTCAAATTTTTGCATAGAACGCTGCTTTTTACCTCTCTCTCATAAATTATCTCTTTTTTTTCTTTTAAAAAATCAATCATCATCCATACATGTCCTTCAATTCCAAGTTTTCTGCATTCTTCTTCAGAAAAATTGCTGTAAAAAGTCTGCTGAACAAATCTTGCGCAGTAATACGCACTTTTTTTACCGCTTTCTGTCGGGCCTTTTGAATGCTTGGGCTTTTTGAAGCCATATTTATACTGAAACCAAGGGCTTGCCTCAACAATCCAAAACCCTTCTGAATCATCAAAATAAAGATTTTTTATTTCCCTATTCCTGAAATCCATATCTCTTTCCTTCAGCTCGCTTGCAGCTTTCTGAGCAAGAGGATGCCTTGGCATTTTTTTCAAAAAAAGAACTCGGGATTCATCTGAGGAAAAATTAAATGCTTTGAAAATATCTTCTGGGCTCAAAACAGCAACACCCGTCTCAAATTTTCCGTAATTTTCAATATTTGATTCTGGCTTTTGAATTGGAACATAAATTGTTTTTGTTTCCTTGGCTGTCTTAACTACAGGTTTAGACCTCAGCAATTTTTCAAGATTTATTGATCGTGTTTCCAATTGAAACATTAAGCCCGGAATTTTCAAAGGCAATGAAAAGCGTGTTTTATCAACAAAGGTTTTTTTCTCAGGAAAAATAGAAACAGGCGCTGGAGAAATTTCTTTTTCTTTAAATTCAGGAATATATTCAGGTTCAGGAACAATTGGCATAGAAGGCACAGAAATTGGAGAAGTTTCTGGAATTTCTTTTTCTGTCTCTATTTCTATTTGAGGTGCAGTTTCTGTTTCAGCTTGTGAATATTTAACATAACTTGAAACAAGGGTGCCATATATTCGCGTCACTTCTGTATCAAAGCTTAAATTACTTACAAAAGAATCAAGAGAAGATGTATCAGAAGGCATTATTGAGAAAGAAATTGTTTCGCTGGCTGCATTGCTTGCCTCTGTTTCCTGCGCTTTTGCAATTCCAGAATAAAGTGACAAAATAGTTACTCCTGCTGCAATTCCCGCGGCAAGTTTTCCAGCTAAGCCCATATTTCCCTTTGCCATTTTCGCAAAACTTTAAATATATTCCTCTGTTTTAAACATTATGGCGACGAATTTCAACAAGGAGTTGGGCAGGGATTTTGAGAAAAAAATCTATGCATATGCCCTGAAAAATGCGGTCGAGCACGAAGGCAAGGCCCAAGCTGGCTCGGTTCTTTCACCGTTATTTGTAGAGGGCTTGAAAAAAGAAAATGTCAGGGAAGTCATGCCTCTCATAAATCAGATTATCAAAAAAGTCAATTCTTTATCTCCTGATGAACAAAAACAAGAGCTGGATAAATTGGAGAAATTAGTGCATCACAGAGAAATCAGAGAGGGGCTTGCAAGCCTGCCGAACGCTGTTGAAGGCAAGTTCATCACAAGATTTTCCCCTTCTCCGAGCGGGCCTTTGCATATAGGACATGCTGCAACAGGAATGCCGAATTCACTTTATGCAAAAAAATACAAGGGCAAGTTCTACATAAGGATTGAAGACACAAATCCTGAAAATATTGATCCTGATGCATATAAAATGATTCCAGAAGAATCTGACTGGCTTTTTGGAAATGTCTTTCAATCATACTGCCAGTCAGACAGGATGCAGAAATATTATGACTTTGCTGAAAAGCTTATAGAAAAAAATGCAGCTTATGTCTGCGACTGCAATCCTGAGAAATTTAAAGAATTAATTGAAAAAGAAAAAGCATGCCCTTGCAGAAATCTTCTAAAAGAAAAAAACATGGAAAGATGGAAAAAAATGTTGGATAAATCTGGCAAAGGCTATAAAGAAGGGCAAGCTGTCCTGAGATTCAAGTCTGATTTGAATGACCCTAATCCAGCATTAAGAGATTTTCCTCTTGCAAGAATAAACACAAAAGAACATCCAAGGCAAAAAAACAAATACAGAGTCTGGCCTTTGATGAATCTCTGCGTCACTGTTGATGACATTGAGTTCAAGTCAACTCATGTAATCAGAGCAAAAGAGCATATGGACAATGCAAAAAGGCAGGAAATGATGATGCGCGTTTTCAATTTAACTCCGCCATTAAGTTTTTTCCTTGGCAGATACAAATTCACAGATTTGGAAATCTCATGCACAAAAACAAAAGAAAAAATCAAGCAGGGAAAATTTTCAGGATGGGATGACATCCGCATTCCATTCATAGCCTCATTAAGAAAAAGAGGATTTCGAGCTCAGGCATTTGCAAATATGGCTGAAGAAAGAGGAATAAGCCCTGTTGACAAAGTTATTTCAAAAGAAGATTATTTTGATGTTTTAAGTAATTTTAACAGAGAAATCCTGAGAGACAAGTCAATAGGCGCATCTTTTGAGAGGCAGAGAATAAAGACAAAAGATTCTGTTTCAATACTGATGCCAGACGCGAGTGTTATTCTTGGAAAAACAGACTTAAAAATGAAAAAATTAAAAGAAGGGCAGATTGTTTTCTTCAAAGGTATTGGATATTGCTGCTTCAATCCAAAAGAAAAAGTCAAGTTTTGGTTTGGGCATAAATAATCAAACCTTTTTTGTCATATATTCTTCATTCAGTTCATATCCTAAATTTTTATAATACTCGCGAACTCCTACTCCTGAAATAACTTTTATTTCATCGCATTTCAAAGCAGAAGCTATTTTCTCTGCTTGTTCCATTAGCATAGCTCCTAATCCTTTGTGCTGGAATTTTCCTTTGTCTTTTTTTCCTATTTCAATCTGCGGGCCGTGAACATGAAGCTCTCGCACAAAAAGAGTCTTGCCAACAATTCTCAGCCTTATCAAGCCAAAAAGAACATTTTCATTGTTCACAAATTCAATGAAAAGCTCTCTTTCTCCAGAAGCCACATAATTTATTATCTTCATTTTCAAATCCATATCAATGTTTTTCCTTGGATTATCTCTTTGGACAAAGCCAATCTCGCGGCATCTTATGCATTTGCATCTCATATCTTTTTGTTTCATTACCTGATTGATGACTTTTCTCAAATCAATTCGAGTAGTTCCGGCAACAAGATACTGCGGAGGAATTTCCCGCATAATTCTCATGATTCTGCAATATTCAGGAACTTTCTGTTTCATTTTTATAATCAATTCCACAAGTTCTTGTTCAGAATATGGCTTGTATTTTTTATTTTCAAATTCGCCAACAAGTTCGCTTCCAACAATCACTTGTGTTGGATAAATCTTCAATTGGTCGGGCTTGAAATTATCATCAGAAAAAACCTTTTCAAACAATTTCAAATCTTTTTCAGGATTCATGCCGGGCAAGCCAGGCATCAGATGATATCCTACTTTGAATCCTGCATCTTTCAGTCTTTTTGTCGCTTCAATAACATCTTTTACCTTATGCCCTCTATTAATTCTCTTGTAAATAGCATCATCAAGAACCTGAACTCCAATTTCCACCCGAGTGCAGCCAAAGTCAAGCATTCTTTTTATTTCATCATCAGAACAATAATCGGGCCTTGTTTCTATGCAAAGAGCAACGCATCTGTGCTTTGCATTTTCATTTATTTTCTTTGCCTCTTCAAGTGTTTCTGAAATTTTTCCGTTCAATGCGTCATAGCATCTTTTTACAAAATTATACTGGTAATCCAAAGGATATGAAAGAAAAGTTCCACCCATAATAATCAATTCAACTTTATCAGAAGGATGCTTCATCATCTCATATGCTTTCAACCTGCAAATCACCTGCTCAAAAGAATCATATTTCATCATTGAAGCCCGCAGCACAGCAGGAGACAAAGGAGTATAAGATTGTGGGGCATTCAAGCTCGGGCAATATGTACAGGCTCCATGCTTGCATGCTCTTGGAACGCACATCACTGCTATCGGGCTTACGCCCGATATTGTTCTTGTTGGCTTTCTGAACTTTGCCAAGCTTGCGTCTGTTATATATGACATTTTAAAACTTAAATATAAAACTTCAGAATTAAATAGAAAAAACCCTATTTAAAAAACTATTCACTAACAAGAAAATAAAAAAGAAAAAAAATAAAATAAAAAAGAAATTTAGGCTGTTTTGTTTGTTGCATTTACTTCAGCACCGCGTTTTGCTTCAAGCTTTGTTTGTACAGCAGTCAATTTTGAAATTGCATTGCTAACATTCGATCCTTCTCCCTGCTTTTCTTCAAGTTTTGCTATAACCTTTGCAATAACTTGAATAGCATTTTCTCTTTTGATTGCTCGAGCAACTTCTTTTGCTTCCTGTGCAATCTCTCTTATTTCCTTAGGATCTGCGCTTGAATTTGCCTGGCTTATCATCGCTTTTGCATTTTCAAGAGCTTCTTTAAGAGCTGTTATGTCTGCACCCATTGCTTCTGCTTTTTCAATTCTTTTTTCTGCAATTTTTGCAAAAACCTCTGCTCTTTTTACCATTGCTCTTGCTCTTGTCTCTTTTGCCTTCTCCAATCCAGTCTCATTCGCAATATTTTCAAGCATTTGCTCAACTTCTGCATCTGTCTTATTCAAAGAAGCTTTAAGCTTAATTTTGGTTCTGTCTCTTTTTGCCTCCATTGCCTGTTTGAGGTCCTGGGTCTGATTTTTGAGTCTGTCTCTTACTTGCAGCAATTCTGTGCGCTGAGTTTCAGTAAGATTTGCATCTTCGATTTCTATTTCTGTCTCAACATCATCAGCTTCATTGTCCTGCTCTTCAAGTTCTTTTTCAAGCTCTGCTTCTGTCTCTGCTTCTTCTGTTGCATTTTCAAGCTCAATTTCATTTATTCTTGCTTTTGCTTCTTCAAGAATTCTTTCTCTGTTTTGAAGCGCTTTTTCTGCCTGATCAAGTCTTTTTGCCTGAATTCTTGCTCTTACTTCGAGAAGTCTTTCGCGAGCATGAGCCAGCCCCATTCTTGCTTTTTCTGATTTGTTCAAAGCCAAAGCAAGCTGAATTCTTTCCAGAGCTCTGTCAAGACCCCATAAAGGGTTTTCAGGGCCTATTCCGCCGGTTTCGTTTTCGGGCAACGTCACATCAGCAACTTCCGCATCAGTTACTCCAGACTCTTCTGCTGTTACTGTTATGCTTCCATTTGTCCCGCTCGTTATAACCTCATCTTGAGCTACAGCCAAAGCCACTGTGCTTGTCAATAACAAAACTGCTATTAAGGCTATTAATAGTGTTTTCATTTTTTGTTTGTTTTTCCTCCCTTGTGTTTTTTTCTATTTTTTGTTAATATAGTATAGAAAAAAAGATATTTAATATATCCTCGAAACAAGAATGGAACAAGATGGAACAAGATAAAAAGGGAAAAATTCAGGCAAGCCTTATCTTGTTTGTGTTTCCATAGGGAATCTTCTTAATCAAACCGCGAGTTTCAAGATTTCTGACAATGCGGCTCAATTTGGCCTTGCTGAATCCTGTTTTAATCTGAAGCTGTTTCTGCCATAATTCTCCATTTGCTTTTCTAAGACTAGAAATCACTGATTTTTCTGAATCAAAAAGATGCTTGTCTATTTCTTTCCTGGCTTTTTTTCTGAAAACAAGGAAAATAAAAGCAGCTGCAATGAAAATTACAATTATTGAAATAATAAACAGCAAATTTGCAGTGCTTGATTTGTTGAATATTACAAATATGGCAAAACTATCATCTCTCTCTAAATCCCCGCTTCCCCACTTTAAGATTATATGCTGGCCGTCGCTTGTAATTTCTGAAGGAGCCGGCCATGCTGAATTTGGCGTGTCGAGAACAGCTCCTTGAGGCAAAATTAATTCAACATTGAATTTATCAATGTCCAAGGGGAAAAGAATATCTGTCAAAAAATAATATTTCTTGCTTTTTTCCACAAATTTTTCAGTCACATAGCTGATTTTTATATTTTTAGCCGCTGAAAGTTGTAAAACTTCTGACAAAACAACTTCTTGCTTATTGCCGTCGATATAAACATCTAGGGCTTTGGCATCTGAAGGCAATCTAAATTGAACCTGAGCAGCTTCTGATAAATTAATCTCATAGCTTGCAACGGTTTTTGAATCTACTATTATAAACTTTGCAGAGTAAGAATCAATACTCTGAGCCAAACAATTTGGCAAAATCAATAAAAATGCCGCTAAAATTAGTATCGCTAGACTTCCCTTGAACCTTGCCATATCCCTCAAAAACAAAAGAGCTATTTATATTTTTTTCTCTCTGAGACGGCAGCCCAAAAGCCGGCAATGGAAATTATGCAAGAATTGCCTTAATTTATTCTTATGCTTGTGACACTTCTCGTTTGAAATCTTTTTCTGCCATGGAAATCTGTGGGGAAAAGTGTGGGGCGGGCAGAATTTCTTCATTTTTCAAATTATTTCTCTTTGCCTTTCTCAAATTTTATGAAATCCATAAGCCCTGCTTTTTCAAATTTCAAAAGCTTGCCGTTGCAGGCATCTATGTTTATTCTTACAATCACAAGCCCGTCAAGAATGCATGTCAAGTTCCACAAAACATCTTTTCCCTCATCACATGGCTGCAAAACAGCGATTATTTTATTAAGTTTGTTCGTGATTTTCTCTTTTTTCAGCTGATTTTGAACATTTTTTTCAATATCATCTGCATCAAGCTTCAAGCCATCAAATTTAAGCTCATGAAATTTCTCTGATTTTTCCTCATCAAATAAATTGCTTGTCTTTTCCATTATTCCTGAATCAGAAACCGCGAAAACAGCTATTTTCTTTTCAGAAGGAATAAAATAATTCATGTCCTGCTGGTTTCCGCCAGACTCAAAATCAAAAACAATAAAAATGCTTGACAAAAATGCCTTGGGATTTTCTTTTTTGAATTTTTCAAACTCAGAATCAGATTCAAGCTTCTTTACAAGCGCAGAAACTTTCATTTTTATTTTCTCTCTCTAATTAATTCATTGATTTCAGAAACAAAATCCTCAAATTTTATTCCAAACTCTGGTTTCTGCCCTCTTTTTCTCACTGCAAGAGTCTTTGCTTTCTCTTCTTTGTCTCCGATAACTATTATGTAGGGTATTCTTCTTATTTCAGCATTTCTTATTTTGTCATTGACAGTACTTGAATCCAGGTCAGCTTCAGCCCTTATCCCCAAGTCAATAAGCTCTTTATGCAGTTTTTTTGCTGCTGGAATATTTCTGTCTGTAAAACTTAAAACAGAAACCTGAACAGGAGAAAGCCATACAGGCAGATTGCCATTTGTATGCTCAAGCAAAACACCCATAAATCTCTCCAAGCTTCCATAAACAGTTCTATGAACCATCACAGGCCTGTGTTTTTTGTTGTCCTCTCCAACATATTCGAGTTCAAATCTCTCAGGCATTGCAAAATCAAGCTGAATTGTTCCGCATTGCCATGTTCTTCCTAAAGAATCTTTTATGTGAAAATCAATTTTTGGGCCATAGAATGCGCCTTCACCTTTATTCAATTTAAAATTCATGTCTAATTTCTTCAAGACAGTTTCTAATGTTTTTTCTGCTTTGTCCCACAAACTATCTGCACCGATTCTTTTTTCAGGCCTTGTTGAAAGTTCAACGTGATATGTAAATCCAAATTTATTGTAGAATTTTTCAATAAATCTTACAATTTTGATGATCTCTTCCTCAAGCTGATTTTCCATGCAGTAAAGATGAGCATCATCCTGCGTGAATTTTATAACTCTGAAAAGCCCTGCCAAAACTCCTGACAATTCCTGCCTATGGACAACTCCAAGCTCTGCAACTTTCAAAGGCAATTCTTTGTAAGACTTTGGCTTTGATTTGAAAATAAGCATTCCTCCGGGGCAGTTCATGGGCTTGACTGCAAAATCCCTGCCCTCATATTTTGTCAAGAAAATATTCTCTCTGTATTTTTCCCAGTGTCCTGAAATCTGCCAGAGTCTTTTATCTAAAATAAGTGGAGTTGAAACTTCCTGATAACCTGCTTTCCTGTGCTCTTCGCGCCAGAAATTAACGAGCTCATTATAAATAATCAGGCCATTGTTGTGAAAGAAAATCATTCCTGGAGCTGTTTCGCTGAAAGAAAACAAGTCCATCTTCTGGCCGAGAATTCTGTGGTCATTCTCTTTCAGATTTTCCCTGTCTAATTTTGTCTTTGAGATTTCATTCAGAAGCATTTTAGAATCATAAACTTCTTCTTTCAACAAATTTTTTCTAGGCTTGTATTCTTCGCTTGTTGCGCCAATTTCCCTGCTTAATTCAGACAAAGGATGGCCTTTACATTTCAGTTCAAATTCCTTGTAATATCCAAACGGCGCTCTTGTGACAGAAAATTTTTCCTTGTCTTTTTTCAAAAGAGCTTCTGCTTCTTTGAGAATTCGCTCTGCAATTTCAGGAAGCGCGAGCTGTGAAGACAAATGAGCATAAGGGTAAAGAACAATATTCTTTGCCTTGACTTGGGAAGCGATGTCTTTGACATTTTCCACAAGCGCTGCGGCGCTTGAAACAGAATCCTGCTTTTCAACAGCAGTCAGCACTACAAGACATTCCTCTACTTTTTTCTCTTTTTTTGCATCATCGCTCAATTCTTCAGGCGATTTAAGCGCTTTTTTCAATGGCTTGAACTTAATATAGTCGCAATGCAATGTAAGTATTTTCATATCAAAAAAAGAGGCAAGAGATTTATAAAACTAATGTTTTAATTTCGTTTGATTTTCAAAGATAAACTTTAAATAAGTCCAAATATTCTTAAACAAAATAATAAAAGAGCAGTAAAAAATGGTTTCAAGCAATGTAGTTTCTGGTTTTAATATGGGAAAAGAAAATTTTCTTAGAGACCCAATCATAGCCACAATAATCATTGCGACAATAATCGCAATTCTGATCATATATTATCTGACAAGAAAAAAAGAAGTAAGATATATTTCAATTCAGCCAAGAATATATCATGTTGAAGAGCCAGCAGAGGTTGAGATTGTAAAAATGCCTGAATCACTTAAACCTCTTGCAGCAGCCCGTGTTGGAATCACAACAGTAAGAGAAGCTATTCCTTCTGTAATAATGCAGGGAAGCGAGGAAAGTCTGACTGCTTTGTATATTGACTTTAAAAATATTGAAACAGAAGCTGCTGGAAGAAAAGAGGCACATAGGGTTATGATGCAAAAAATAGACACTGTTATTGAAAAGCACAGAGGAATCAGAAGCCTGCAGCAGAACAAAGATGTTTTAGTTCTGTTCGGAGAAAAAACAGGCACTCAGGAGCATGAGCTTGCGGCAATTAGATCTGCACTTGAAATCTGCGATGAAACAAAAAGAAATCTAATCAAAACGGGATTTGGAATTCATACAGGCTCTGCAATAATGCGACTGGATTTTGATAGAAAATTAAGATATACTCCATTGCAAAGCACAACACAGATTTCATCGAGAGTTGCAGAGCGCGCTGCAGCAGGAGAGGTTTTAATCAGCCAAAGCACATATAATCCTGTTTCTGGAGTTATTCAGGTTGAAAAAACAAAAGCAATTGAAGTCGGAACAAAAACACTTCCTTTATACATAGTCAAAAGCTTCACAAAGCGAGAAAAATTCAAGCCTTATGTTGATTCTATGATGAGAAGATGGAAACAAGAAGATATCAACAAAGAAAGACAGAAAATATGGCAAAAAACAGTCAATTCAACATTTGAGCAATTAGCAAAGACAGAACAGGAAAAAAAGAGCTTTATCTAATCAAAAATTTTCTGTCTAAACTTGGTTTTTTTATTTTTCAAAAGAACTATTCTTGAAAGCCGGTTTTTATCGGCTTTTTTGAAGTTTTTCAGTTCTTTCAAAAGCTTTTCAGAAAATTTTTCAATATCTTTAAGCGAAGGCATATTTTCCCAGAGAAAAGACTGCCTGTTGTATCCAAGCCTCATGTACGCCTTTACCTCAACAAAATCAGGCTCTGCAAGTCTAATCAGCCTAGCATACTCTGGCAAAAATTCATAGTTGTCATTTAATCCTTTGATTATTGTCATTCGGATAACTTTCCTGCATCGCAGACTTTTCAATATTTTCAATGATTTCAAATAAATTTTCCATGCTCTGTCAGAGCATGGCCTGCAGATTTCCCTGAAAAGTTTCTCGCCCGGCGCATTCATTGATAAATACATTTGAGTCGGCAAAGCATTCTTTTTTTTCAACTTCAAAAGCATTTCAGGATTCTGCCCATTTGAAACAATGAAAATTGTTTTGGTTTCAGGCCTTTGTTTTAACAAACTCATAAGTTCGGGCAGTTTTGGATAAAGCGTAGGCTCTCCAATAAGACTTATCGCAAAATGACAGGGTTTCAAAGCTTCCTGCCATTTTTTCCTGTTTTTTTTGTTTGCCCCAAATCCTGTAAGCAGCTTCCTTCTTTCTTCAATTAAATTCTCAATTATTTTTTCGGGCTCTTCAATTTTTCCAGAAATTTTTCCAGAATGCATTATCTCTGTTGGGCGCCAGCAGAAAAGGCAGTTTTGATTGCATGCTATCAAAGGAGAGAACTGCATGCATCTATGGCATGGAATTCCATAAAATTTCTGCTTGTAGCAAACATCCTCGTTCCTCAGGGCTTTTTTTGTCCACAAGCATACCTCTGTTCCTGCATTTCCAAATAAGCCATAATGCTTTTTCTTAAGCTCTGAAGAAACATTGGTTTTCATAAAAGATTAAAAGAAAACAGAGATTAAAAAGATTAAGATTTAACTGTGATGATAATTATGTGCGTGATTGCCCCCTATCATATCAGTATGATGAACATGGATATGCAGTTCTTCCTCTACTTTTTTCCAAAAAGCCGCCTTAAAATTATTAACATACAATCCTTCATTAAAATCAAACTCTCTTTTGTAGTCTGGAAGCCCCTTCTTTAACATTTCATTTAATTCTCCTTCTTTCTTTGAATCAGATAGAGAAGTAAAATCCATTCTCAAACATGTTTTATGCATACATACTTTTGCATACATCTTCCCAAGATGAATTGGGCCATTCAGTCCGTTATATATTCTAACCATTTTATAAAAGAAAGATTAAATCAGAATTTAAAAACTGCGAAAAGCAATCTAAAAATCCAGATTATGAATGCAATTCCTGCAATATTCAAAAGAATCAATGTGAATAAAGGCGTGCTAATAAATTCAGCCTTTGCAGCAGCTGCTTCATGGCTTATCACAACACTTGGTGTTGGCTCTTCTGTAATTTCTTCTTCAACAGGAGCTCGTTCTTTGTGCTCAAGATCTATCTTGAAAGACTGGGAATCTGTCAAGCTTCCGTCAGAAACAACAACAGTCACTTTAACTCTTTCTCCTGCTTTTGTTTCAGAAGGATGCCATTCAATCAATCCTGTTGCTGAATCAATAGTCATTCCAGAAGGTTTTTCAGATAAAGAGTAAGTCAAAGCATCATTGTCAACATCGTTTGCTTCAACCTGATATTCATATTTTGCTCCGGCTATTGCAGTTACATCAGGATCAGATGTTATTTCAGGCGCATGATTGATATGAGTTCCGTTCACATAAATCTGCATTGAGGCAGTTTCATTTGTGTTCTGATTATACAGGCAATTTAATGCCTTTCCTGTTGCAGTTATTGTATACCATCCCTCTTCTTCAGGAATCCATTCAAATTCGTAATTGTCAAAATAATAAATGTTTGAATTTGCATCTGCAACAATTGATTCTGTCCAGACAACATTGTTTGTTCCGTTTCTTGCAACAGTCAATGTCAAATTTGTAGGCAAAGCTGCAAAATTTCCATTATTATCAACTGAATTGCTTATTTTCATTATATTAATGTAGACTGTTTCATTCGCATTGGCAATTGGATAGCTGTCAGAATACCATAATAGATAATTCAAAAGAGTATAGCATTGATTGTGAGGCTCTTCAGGAAGGACTGCAATAAATTTTTCAGCTTGCTGGATATTGCAACTTGAACATTTTCCATCTGTCACATTTGAAGAGACAACAAGATGATAATTTCCCGCGCGGTCAGGAGTCCATTGAAAGAAAGCCCAACCATATTCATCGAACATAATTGAAATTGTCTGAGTTTCCTCAAAAACAGAATTGTTCTGAGAATCATAAATAGTTGCGGTTATTGCTGTTTCAACAGAATAATATTCTTCAAGTCCTGAAGGAATTGCTTCAAGAGGTCCTGCGTTTTGAATTGCAGAGCGAACAAAAGAATCAACATCTGCAGATACATTGAATATCAGAGGCGTGTTCATAGCCACATCATTGAAATCTGAAATAGTCAAGATAGGCGCAGAGCATGCTTCTTTTTGTGTCAAATATTTAGGTGATGTTTGAGCAGGGTTTGAAACAGACTCAGATGGATTTGTTCCCCACCAATTCGCCTTTTGCTCCCATACAATATATCCTTCTTTGTAAAAATAAAGACCATAACCGTATGTTGATTGAGCTGTTGGAAATGTCAAAACCATTGATGAGTTGCTTCCAGAATTATTATTGATTATTTGAGTTCCTAATTGAGAGCAATTTTCATCAACGCAGACATAACCCACAGCATTAACATCTGTTACTGGTGTTGTTGAATTGACAATTGTTCCATTTGCAAGAATTGTGCCTTCATAAAAAGAATAATTGACATATCTTTCTGCAGCTGCAAATCCTGATGCAAAAATCATAATTCCGAATAACATAAGCATTCCAAACAGTAATTTATTTTTCATTGCCATTTTATTGTCCTCCTGGGCCTCCTTCGCCATCTCCTCCGCCAAATCCTGGGCCTCCACCGCGGCCTCCATTTCCAGAAGGTTGAGGCGTAGACAAACCCCTGATTAGTTCATATGCGCCCCATAGAAAAAATGCAGTAACACCACGGACCATATTTGAATCGACAGTAACTGAGCTTAATCTGTATTTTGCCAATTCTGTTTCACCATCTGTCTTGGCTTCGTTCAGCTGCAATTCAAGCTTAGGCTTTGCGCCCCAAAAAAGATAATCAAGCCATGTGATTTCTCTTGACTTTAATTTGTTAATCTGAGAATCTATTTCAGCTTCTTTCAAAGCATTCGCCAGGTTTTGCGTGTCTCCATAAGCTATGGAATCTCCATATATGCCAATCAAATCACGATAGGAAACTCTGAGATTTGGTGTCTCCTGTAGGGCATTAGTATTATTTTCAGCAATCTGTTCGAGAGATTTTGTTTCTCTTGCTGGAATTCCTTTAGCTAAAGCTAAAAGAGTTTCTGTTTCTTTTTTAGTTGGGATTGAAAGAGCAGCAGCATCTATCGGTTCAGAAGACAAAATTTTTCCTTCAAGATACACCCTGTTCAAAGTGTCGGGGTTTTCTTTGAAAAACTTTTTCATGTTTCTTGCATCTCCTGTGTCTAAGCTTGATTCTTTGGCAACTGCTTCTGAGTCGCTGGCATATCCATCGCCATTAATATCTGCCATTACAACGTAAAATCCATTTGCATAAACAATTCTAGTAGAAGAATCACCGTCAAGGTCAGCACCAAGTTGTTTTGGATTTATCCAGAATTTTTTTCCTTGAATTTGAACTTGAACACTATTAGTTGCTGTTTTCTTGTTGCTGTGAGAAAAAGATTTTGAATTATAATCAAAATTAGCAGCTCCAGCATATGACGCCAATGCAGCTACAACTCCGCCAACAACACCCGCTACATAAAGAGGCTTCTTTACAGAATTCAAAACTTGTGCTAAATAATCCCCAAAGCCTTTTTCGGTTTTAACCATTTGAATTTCTACAAAATTAAAATTATTAATTTTGGAGTGATGACATATTTAAAAACCTTTCGATTTTACCTTTAAACGTTGCTCACCTCCCAGTCAAAAAACTCATAAATTCGTATTTCATACAATCCTCTGCTATTTTCTTCAAGCTTTAACACAAGGTTTCTGTCTTCTTTCTTGGCTTCTATTATTTTTTCATGTATATTATACTCCTTTCTAAGCTTTTCATAATCAATATCTAGTTTATTGTTCAGGCTCATTTTCAAACTCCCTGGCATAGCCTGTTCTCTCAAAATCAAAGTTGAAAATTTCAAAGAATTTGGTTATGCTTTTTTTAGAAATTCCTTTCTCTTTCAGCAGATCAAGAATCTTCTCTGTAAAGCAATATGGGCACATGTAATCATCACGTTCACCACAAATAATACATCGGCTGCTCACCCCTTCAAGCTCGTGATTTGCATTTAGTACTTTCTTCAAGGCATTTCTCAAAACTCTCTTCTCTTTTTCAGCCAAATTCCCGGCTTTCAGCCATGCTTCAATCTCATTAGCAAGGCATATAGGACAGATAGGATTGAAAATGCTCTCGCTACATTCGATGCATATCGCATATCTTTGGTAGTAATTTGATAACATTTTGAAGAAAAACATACCCACAACCTAAGATTAAATTAAAATCAAAATCTTAAGCAGTAAGCCATGTAGTTTTTTTAGTGCCACAGATGCCGCAACCAATAACGGGCATAGAAGCATGGCTATAAAGAGCATACAAGAATCTAGCTCTTTTTTCCATTCCTCTCTTTAGTAACGCATCTGTTTGCATAGTTTTTTAATGCAAAGGCAATTTAAATAATTTTCTCTGCTCAGATATATATTCAAAAACTTTAAAAATCCTAAAGATATAATAAAATATTAAAATTAATAAAATGGAAACAATATTAGAAGTAATTTTTGGTTATGAAAAACTTAATGAAATAGGCAAAAATTGCGCAGACATCTTAAAATCTGCTTCTGAACTTTCCCGCAAAGGGGGAGCAGGATACTGCAATAAAACAAATATTGTTCTTGCAGATTTATTGACAAATGTAGGATTGCTGAAAAAAACAGAAGATCATTTCTATTTAATAACAAAAGAAGGCAGAGAGATTTACAAAAGAGTTCAAGAAAAATTTAAAGAGAAATAAACATGGCAAAATACAAAGTTTCTGTTGATGCAAAAAAATGCATTGGCTGCGGAGCATGCGTTTCAGCATGCCCGAAGAATTTCAAGCTGAAGGACGGAAAATCCCATCCAATAAAAGCTGAAATTGACGAGAAGGACCTGAAATGCGTTCAGGAAGCGGTAAAAATCTGCCCTGTCTGCGCAATTGCAATCAAAAAAGCCAAGTAAAATTTCAAAGAGAAAGAAAAAGAATTGAAAGTATAGAAAAGATTTATAAATACATATGAATAAATTTTCATATGAAATATTCTACATATTATCCGTTTTTCAGAAAATTGGCAAACCCGTTAAGAATTGCTATTATCTCTTCATTAAACAAAAAGGAAAAAACTGTTAATGCATTATGCAAAGAGCTTAAAACAGAGCAAAGCAAAGTTTCTCATTCACTTAAAGAACTCGCTGGATGTTTTATTGTCAATGTTAAGAAAAAAGGCAAGAACAGAATATACAGCTTAAATCCAACCATACTGCCAATTTTAAAACTTATAGAAAAGCACAGCAAGCAATGCTGCAAATGCTGTGCATATTGCAAATAAAACAAAAATGGAAAAAATTTATATGGACAATGCTGCAACAACACCTGTAGACAAGGAAGTCGCAAAGGCAATGCAGCCATATTTCAGCGAAAAATTTGGAAATGCATCTTCATTGCATCTTTGGGGCAGAGAAGCAAAAATGGCTTTAGACATCGCCAGAGCAAAGATTGCAAAATTTATCGGAGCAAAGGAAGAAGAAATTATTTTCACATCTGGCGGAACAGAATCAAACAATCTTACAATAAAAGGCTTAGCCTTTTCCAGTCCTCGTGGCTCTCATATTATCACAAGCAAGATTGAGCATCATGCAATCACAGAGCCGTGCGAATGGCTTGAAAAACAAGGCTATAAAGTAACATATCTGGATGTTGACCAGTACGGAATGGTAAATCCAAAAGATGTTGAAAAAGCAATCACAGAAAAAACAATTCTTGTTTCAATAATGCATGCAAACAATGAGATTGGAACAATAGAGCCAATTGCAGAAATTGGAAAAATATGCAAGAAACACAATATCTTATTCCACACAGATGCTGTCCAGTCCTTCGGGAAAGTTCCAATCAATGTCAAGAAGATGAATATTGACCTCTTGTCAACATCTGCCCATAAAATTTACGGACCAAAAGGAGTTGGTTTCCTATATATAAGAAAAGGAATCAAGTTAACTCCGGTAGCGCATGGTGGAGGCCATGAACAAGGAATAAGAAGCGGAACTGAAAATGTTGCAGGCATCGTCGGATTTGCAAAAGCAGTCGAGCTTGCAAAAAAGCGCATGCTGTTTGACAATCTGCATTTAAAAAAACTCCAAAAAAAGCTCATTGAAGGAATTTCAAAGATTGAAAATGCAAAATTAAACGGCCATCCAACTCAGAGGCTTGCAAATAATGTTCATTTTTCTTTTTCAGGAATTGAAGGGGAGTCCTTGGTCGTTCTTTTGGACATGGCAGGAATCGGCGCATCAACAGGAAGCGCCTGCACAACAAAATCGCTGAAACCTTCTCATGTTCTCACAGCCTGCGGGCTTTCAGCAGAAATCGCTCACAGTTCGCTCCGACTCACATTAGGCAGGGAAAATACTCCTGAACAAATCAATTATGTTCTGAAAAAAATTCCTGAAGTAGTCGCAAATCTAAGAAAAATCAGCCCATTAAAATGAAAAAGAAAATGAAAGAGCAAGAAATTTATAAATTTTCAAAAGAATATGCAAAAAAAGCTGGTTTTGCACTTAATAAAAATAAAAAGCAGCTGAGTTATGTTATCAAAGGTCTGAAAAAGAACGAGGATAAATATGGCTTCCGTTTCTGCCCTTGCCGTATTGTGACAGGCAATTTTGAAGAAGACAGAATCATAGTATGCCCTTGCATCTATCATAAGCAAGAGATTAAAGACCAGGGTCATTGTTTATGCAACCTTTTCTTTGATAAAGATTACGAAAAAAAATTCGGAGCTGTGAAAACCAAAGAGCTTGAAAGCTGGGTCAATAAATCACTTGCTGCTAAAGCAAAAAAAGATAATGCAAGTTTTGTTCTTGATCGTTTTGAAGCGCAACGTCCGCAATGCTTTTTTGGATATAGCGGAATTTGCTGCAAAAACTGCAATATGGGTCCTTGTAGAATAACTCCCAGAGCAGCGACAGGAGTTTGCGGCGCAACAGCTGATGTTATTGCAGCGCGCAATTTACTAAGAACGATAAGCGCAGGAGCTTGCTGCCATGTTGAGCATGCAAGAGAAAATGCACTTACCCTTTTAAAAGTAGGAGAAGGAAAAACAAAAGCCTATTCTGTTAAAGACAAAGAAAAATTAAACCAAATTGAAAAAAAGCTTGGTAAGAAATCAAAAAACTTGAATGAAACAGCAGTTAATGTTGCTCTTGAAGCATTTGAAGATTTTAGACGACAGCACGGAGTTTTTCACAGGAGTGAAGGAAGCTACCTAAACTGGCTGAAAATAAATGCTCCAAATTATCTGCAAGAATTATGGAAAAAAATTGACATTTTACCTGAAAATGCAGACATTGAAACTACTAGAAGTATGCATGCAACAACAATGGGCAATGACACTGATCCTAGGTCCTTGCTATTACAATGCCTTAAGCTAGGCCTTGTCGATGGCTATGCAGGATTAAGAATGGCAACAGACATGCAGGATATTTTATTTGGTACTCCTCATTTGATTAAAGCAGAAGCCAATCTCGGCACGCTTAAAACTGATTTTGTTAATATTGCTATGCACGGCCATATTCCTTTGCTCAGCGAAAAAATTCTAGAATGGAGCAAGAAGCTTGAAAAAGAAGCTTTGAAACAGGGCGCAAAGGGAATTAATATAGTGGGAGTTTGCTGTACAGGAAATGAATTAACTGAGCGGCATGGAATTGCGCTAACTGCTCATACAGTCCAGTCAGAGCTTGTTCTTGTCACAGGAGCTGTCGAAGCAATGATTGTTGATGCTCAATGCATTTATCCTTCTCTTGCAGCAGTTGCAAGCTGCTATCATACAAAACTTATCACAACGATGATTGCGAAAATGCCAGGAGCATTGCATATTCCTTTCAAGATTGAAGATGCAGACAAAATCGCGGAAAAAATTGTTAAAATTGCCATAGATAATTTCAAAAACAGAAACAAAGCAAAAGTACTGATTCCAAAGGAGAAAACAGAGCTTTATAGCGGTTTTAGCGTTGAACAAATAATAGAAGCATTAGGCAAGTTAAATAAAAAAGAGCCCCTAAATCCTCTTGTTGATAATATTAAATCAGGAAATATAAAGGGCATAGTTGCAATAATTGGCTGCAGAAATCCAAAATTAAGAGGAAAAAAATTTGCGGAAACTTTAATCAAGGAACTTTTGAAAGAAAATATTCTCGTTGTAACAACTGGCTGCATAGCGCATGCATCTGCTCAAGAAGGGCTTATGAAACCAGAAGCAGTAAAATATTGCGGAAACAAATTGAAAGCAGTTCTTGAAGCAATAGGCAAAGCAAATGATTTGCCTTCATTACCTCCAGTACTGCATATGGGTTCTTGCGTAGACAACAGCAGAATAATCAACCTTGTTAGTGAAATTTCAAATTATACAAAAATTCCAATAAGCAAACTTCCAATAGCGGCAAGTGCTCCTGAACTTGTGACAGAAAAAGCAGTTTCTATAGGCACTAATGCATTAGCGCATGGCATTGCTGTCCACATAAATCCACCATTATGGATTGCAGGCGCACCTTGGGTTACAAAAGTCCTCACAAAAGATCTTGAAAAAATCACTGGCGGCAAGGTGCTTAATGGAGAAAGTCCGAAAGAAGCAGCCAAAGCCATTATAGAACATATTGAAAATAAAAGAAAAGAATTAAAAATTTAATGAAATGGTAAAGAAAATGAAAAGAGCAAAAAAAGCGGCAAAGAAACAAGTCATAAAAGTAAAAATCAAGCCGTCAATGGCAATCGCAGAAGTCATCAGCAGATGGCCAAAGACAATTAAGGTTTTCATGAATCACGGCATGTCCTGCATCGGATGCCCGATGGCAATAAATGAAACAATCAGCCAAGGCGCGCAAGCGCATGGAATTAATCTCAAAAAAATGCTTGAAGAATTAAACAGGGCGGCGAAATAAAAAATGGCATTTGAATACAGCAAAAAAGTCATGAAAACTTTTCTGCATCCCCACAATATCGGCGAAATAAAAAATGCTGATGGAGTAGGGAAAGTCGGAAATCCTATCTGTCTGTTACCACAAGAAAAAATCCATAAGAATTCTGATAATGTAGAGATATCTAAAATAAAAGAAAAAGAAAGAGTTCTAACCCATACTGGAAATTATGAAGAGATCATAAAGATTTCATCTAGAGGATATAAGGGAGATATTCTAATGCTGAAAAATAATCTCGGAAAAATAAATTTGACTCCAGAACATCTAATTTATGCTATGCACATGCCAAAAGGAGATAAGTATCTAAGAAATTATGGGAAAAGAAAGGTTATTCCTTCTTGGTATCATGCAGAAGACTTAAAGAAAGGGGATATAATTTTGTATCCAATTTTAAAAAAAGAAAAAGACATTGAATTTTTAAATATCAATATTCCAAAGCCAAAATATGATTTTAAAAGCAATGAAATTCCAAATAAAGTTTCTCTTAATTCTGATTTGTTGAAACTATTTGGGTACTTCCTCTCAGAAGGGAATATTCAAGATAAACCATGCAAAACCTATATTTCATTTACATTAAATATTGAAGAAAAAGATATTATTGAAGATATTAAACAAATATGTAAAAATTTATTTGGCATAGATGTTAAGCTTAAAGAAAATTCAAAAGTGAAAACAGCGCAAGTTTTTTTATATAGTACCAAAATAGCAAGATGGTTTAAGAAGTTATTTGGGAATGGCGCAGAATATAAAAAAATTCCAGATTTTATTATGAGTCTCCCAAAAGAAAAACAAAAATCATTGATTTTTGGCTTATGGAAAGGAGATGGATACATTAATTTAAAAAGGAACAGTCCAAGAGCGGGCTATGCCACTATTTCTTATCAACTAGCTCAGCAAATTAAAATTCTTCTGTTAAGACAGAAAATTGTTCCTTCAATTTATGAAGATAAAGCAAGAAAAATTAGGGGGGTTAAGCATAAAAAAGCCCATAGAATATATATTGGACAAAGAGATTCGCTAACAAGACTATGCGATATATTAGGAACAATATATTCTCCAAAATCCCATGAAGCTATTAAATCATGGTTTGATGAAAATTATCTTTATACTCCAATTACAAATAAAGAAATTATTGCTTATCAGGGAAAAGTAAACAATCTTGAAGTGAACAGCTCACATTCTTTTGTTTCAGAGGCATTTTGCCTTCATAATTGCGGAGATGTGATGTGGGTTTATATCAAAGTCGCAAAGAACAAAAAAGGCCATGAAATTATCAAAGACATCAAGTTCAAGACATTTGGCTGTGTAGCGGCGGTTGCAACCTCAAGCATGATAACAGACCTCGCAAAAGGAAAAACTTTGCAGGAAGCCATGAAAGTCCAGAGCAAAGATGTTTCAAAAGCCCTTGGAAAGCTTCCTCCAATAAAAGAGCACTGCAGTCATCTTGCGCAGGATGCCCTGCGGGCAGCAATAAAAGACTATTTAAAGAAAAAAAGAAAATGAAAAACAAAATAGTTGGAATAATTTTAGCAATAATCACTTTTATATTTATATTGATAATATATTCATTCAACAATGCTATAAAAGAAATATCAATAGCATCTTGCACGATGGGCGAAACATGCCCTATGTATAGTGCAATCAAATATCAAACAAATATTAGTTGGATTTTTATTACAATTCTTTTGGCTCTAAGTGTTTATTTAATCTTCTTCGGCCAAGAAAAAGTCGAAATCATAAAGAAGATAAGAGAAAAAGTAAAAATTTCTGAAAAAAAGAAAGATTACAGCAAGATTTTGCCAAAGCTGGCATCTGAAGAGAAAAAATTGGTTAATCTCATTCTAGAATCTAAAGGAGCAATGTTCCAAAGCGAGCTTGTTGAAAAATCCGGCTTTGACAAAGTCAAAGTTTCAAGATTGCTTGACAGATTAGAAGGACAGCAGATTATTGAGAGAAAAAGAAGAGGCATGACAAACATAGTTATCCTGAAATAGTTTTCTTGACTCCTTGAAACTAGTTTCATACAAGCGCTTAAAAGCTGTTTTTTTCTAGAATTTTTATGGTTAAAATATTTAATAAAATAGCTGACCTTTTCACAGAAGAAGTTCCTGAAAATAAAGGAAAAGAAGTCAGGTCGCATGAATGTAGTGGATGCGGAAGAAAGTACAGCAGCTCAGAAGAAAAAGACAAATGCGAAGGCACGCATGACTGCTGTGCATCTAAGAAAGAAAAGAAAAAAGGATTTTGGTCGGGATTGTATTACGGCCTGATTCCGCATACTTTCTGCATTTTGTTTATTGTAGGATCTATTTTAGGAGCGACTTTTATGACATCTGCCTTCAAGCCTTTCTTAATGAATAGAAACTTCTTTTATATTTTGATAATGCTTTCGTTTGCATTTGCCACTATTTCAGCTTTATTTTATCTAAAAAGAAATAATTGTTTATGTTGGAGCGGAGCAAGAAAGAGATGGAAATTCCTTTCAGTGCTCTATTCAACAACAGTACTTATTAATTTATTATTTTTCTTTGTAGTTTTTCCTGCTGTTGCAAATATCTCAACAGTTTCAGCTGCGACAATAACTGCAAAGGCAATAGACAATCAAAATCTAAATACCTTGATTTTAGATGTTGATATCCCATGTTCAGGCCATGCTCCTTTAATTATCGGGGAATTAAAAACCATACAAGGAGTTTTTGATGTAAAATATGTTTCAGGAAAATTTAATGTAATTTATGATCCGTCTAAAACAACAAAAGAAGAAATTCTTGCCTTAAAAATATTCAAAGAATATCCCGCAACTGTAGTCAGTGAATCCAAATCTAACATAAATGCAGGAGCAAGCATCACAGGGGCAGAAACTGCAACTGCCCCCGCCTCAGGAAGTGGTGGATGCTGTGGTGGAAGCGGAAGTTGCGGATCAGGAGGAGGCGCTTGCTGCGGGGGGAGAGGATGAAACCTATGAATTGCTCATTATGCCATAAGGAGATTTACAGCGAGTTAGGAAAGGGCTGCAAGATGTGTGGCATGCCTTTAGAAGACGAAAGCAAGGAGTTTTGTTCCAGGACATGCAGGACAGAATATATAAAAATCAAAAAGGGATTGATATAATGATGCAAATATCAACAAAACTTAAGATTGCAGGCATGCATTGCGCAAGCTGTGCTGCAACAATAGAAAACGCACTGAAAAAGCTAAAAGGAGTAAAGTCTGCAAGCGTCAATTTTGGGACAGAAACAGCCAGTATAGAGCATTCTCATGAAGTTTCTAAAGAAAAAATAAAAGAAGAAATAGGAAAATTGGGTTACAGGACTTTAGAGTCAGAGATTCTTAAAATTGATCACACTTTAGAGCACGAACATCATTTAGAGCAGGAAAAATTGCTGAAGAAGTTTAAAATTGCATTTATCCTAAGTTTGCCTTTGCTTTACACAATGTTTGCATTTATTTTCAATCTGCCTTTATTTTTTAATGATAAAACAATTGCATCAATTCAGTTTATTCTTGCAACAGGTGTTGTAATAGCTGGAAGCAATTTCTATTACCATGGTTTTAATACAGTGATAAAAACAAAAACTGCAAATATGGATACTCTAGTAGCATTAGGAACAGGCGCGGCTTATATTTATTCTATTGCGATAATGATTCTGATTTTTTTAGAAAAAGCAACTATGGAACAGCTATATTTTGAAGTTACTGCTTTGCTTATCACATTTATCCTTCTGGGGAATTATTTTGAAGAGAGGACAAAAGGTAAAGCAGGGGAAGCAATCAAGAAGCTGCTGGGCTTGCAGGCAAAGACTGCAACTGTTCTCAGAAACAAAAAAGAAATTAAAATTCCTATAGAAGAAGTTAAAGTTGGTGATATAATAATAGTCAAGCCAGGGGGAAAAATTCCTGTTGATGGAAAAATAATAGAGGGATATTCATCAGTTGATGAATCGATGGTAACAGGAGAAAGCATGCCTGTTGAAAAAAAAGTTGGGGATATTGTTATAGGTGCGACTATAAACAAGACAGGAAGCTTCAAGTTCAAGGCAACTAAAGTAGGAAGGGAGACAGCGCTTGCACAAATAGTCAAGTTAGTTCAAGAAGCGCAGTCAAGCAAGGCCCCGATACAAAGATTGGCAGATAAAATCTCTTCAATTTTTGTTCCGACTGTTGTTATCATAGGAATAATTGCTTTTTTTATCTGGCTCGCTTTAGGAATGCCGTTCAGTTTTGCTCTTAAAATTTTTATTACAGTAATTATAATTGCATGCCCTTGCGCATTAGGGCTTGCAACACCGACAGCAGTAATGATGGGGACAGGGCTTGCGGCAAAGTATGGGATAATCATAAAAAAAGCAGAGACGCTTGAAAAAGCAAGGAAACTTGATATTATTGTCTTTGACAAAACAGGAACTTTAACTAAAGGAAAGCCAGAAGTCACTGACATTATTGCACTAAACAATTCAAAAGAAAAAGAAGTTTTATTTTATGCTTCAATTGCTGAAAAAAGATCAGAACATTCATTGGCAGAGGCGATTCTCAGCAAAGCAAGAAAAATAAAAATGAAGATTCCAGAGGCCAAACATTTTAAAGCCGTTCCAGGAAAAGGAATAAAAGCAAGTTACAAAGGAAAAAATATTCTGCTGGGCAACAGAAAACTCATTAATGCAAAAAAATATGAAAAGCAGATTCAAGAACTCGAAAATCAGGGAAAAACAACTGTTATTATTTCAGTGAATGGAAAAATCATTGGATTGATTGCAATTGCAGACAAATTAAAAGAGAACAGCATAGAAGCAATTCAAAAACTTAAAGAGATGAATAAAAAAATTATAATGATTACAGGAGATAACAAAAGAACTGCAAATGCTATAGCAAAACAGTTAGGTATTGATGATATTCTTGCAGAAGTTCTGCCTGAAGACAAGGAAAAAGAAATAAAGAAACTGCAAAAACAAAAAAAGGTTGTGGCAATGGTTGGTGACGGAATAAATGACGCTCCTGCTCTTGCGCAAGCAGATGTTGGAATTGCAATAGGCGCAGGAACAGATGTTGCAATAGAAACAGGCGATATTATTCTTGTCAAGAATGATTTGAGGGATGTTGTAACCGCAATTGACTTAAGCATTTACACCTTAAATAAGATTAAGCAGAATCTGTTCTGGGCTTTTTTCTACAACAGTGCAGGAATTCCAATTGCAGCAGGAATTTTATATCCTTTTGGCTTTTTGCTTAATCCGATAATTGCGGGCATGGCAATGGCTTTCTCGAGCGTTTCTGTTGTCAGCAATGCTCTGTTAATGAAAAATTATAAGCCAAAAATTAAAATTTAAATACCTAAAAATAATATTATATAAATAAAAGATGGTGAAAAAATATACAGACAAGCAGCTGATGAAAATATTTAATATAGACAAGAAAACATTGGGAAGATTCTGGCAGATAAGAAGAGAGACTATAAAAGAAGCAGAAAAAATAAAGAAACATTTCTTTGAAAAAGAGATCAGAATCTTATTTGTCTCAGGAGCTGTCAGGCACAAAAAAGACTGTCCTCAGGAAGACAGCAACAGCGAATGGCTTCTGGAACAGGCAATGGATGAAGCAAAGAAACTTGGAGCAAAAGTTGAATTAATCAAGCTTTGGGATTATAATATACAGCCTTGCAAGGGCTGCTACAGCACAACAAACACCCAATGTCATTACAAATGTTCTTGCTATCCAGAAGGAACAAAGGATGCAGATGATATGACAAGCATTCTTTATGATAAAATTTCCTGGGCAGATGGCATTATTTTTTCAACACCTGTTCATAATTTCAAGATTTCCTCGCCTTCGTCATTATTTATTGACCGCGCAATTTCAATGGATGGCAGTTTAGAGCCTGCAAATCTAAAATATCCAAAAGACAAAGGGCTTAACAAAAAGCATTCAAAATTCATAGAGCTCACAGGAGATGATAAAATCTGGGGCTCTGGATATTTGCCAAGACTCACAAACAAGGTTGCAGGAATAATTGTGACAGGACATGAAGTAGGATTAAGCATGGCCGTATCATCCTTATTTCTTACATTAAACCAGTTTGGAATGATTTTTCCAAAAGAGGCGACAATGTGGGCGACAGGAGATGTCACAAAAGGAACATACGCAGACAAAAAATCAATGCGTGCAGAAGAGCACGCAAAAACAGCAAGAAGGCTTGCATGCGATGTTTTCAAATTGATAAAATATCTGAAAGGATGCAAGGGATACTGGCCCGAATATGATTCTACTCATAATTAAGTAAAAGATTTTTAAAGGACAGAATAAAAGAAATTATATTGAAAATTTAAAATGGTATTTTTCCTGTGTATTCCATGTTTCGCATTGTTTCTGTATTTTGCAATAGTTGGAATTTTCATTCCCCGTTACAGGCTTTATATTAAAGAAGCTTGGAAATGCTTCATTGACAAGCTTAAAGGAAAGAAATGTTCTATAAGCTTTGACAATAAAGCCCGTTTAGCCGTATCAAACTGGTTTGCAAAGCGGAATATGAACAAAACAGCCAGATTCTTTTACAAAAAAAGGAATTTTGACATGGCTCTCATCATTGCAATAATCATTTTCACAATTGTGTCAACATGGCTTTTCTTTTTATTAATCAAATTTCTCATTAATTCGCCATGCGATGGCGGGGGCAATTGCACGATTCAGATAGGTAATAATATCTCGCAAATGCTGAACAATAGCTCTCAAGTAATAACCAGCGCTTAAATACTGTCATTATCTTATTTTTATATCATTAAACAACAAGCAAAAAATGAAAGGAACAGTAAAATTTTTCAATGAAATGAAAGGATTTGGGTTTATAACCGGAGAAGATGGAAAAGATTATTTCATGCATAAAACAAGCCTGACAGCAGGCACGTCTTTAACCGAAAAGGATGCAGTTACGTTCGATATTGAACAAGGAGACAAGGGCCCAAAAGCAGTCAATGTGAAAAAAGCATAAAATTTTTTAAAAATCAAAAGATTTCTATCATCAATTTAATGCAGCAAGAGCTCAATTGAAACTAATCACTATTATGCTCTTTTTCTAATGACTTTTGAGAATGCAAGATATTATTTAGCTTTTGGTTTAACTTTCTCAGCAAGCCTGGCAATCCAAATTGTAATAACTACAGCTATTACTGTAATAATTATTGCATAAACCCATGGTCCTCCAGCTGAAAGGGCGCATAATGCTCCTGCACTTTCGCTTCCGCATGGCCCTACAAATAATGCTTTAATAGCATCATTCCATGCCAAAGCTGCAACCAGACCAAAAGCGGCTGTTATCAATGCAGTCATTTTATCAATTACTTCAGATTTCATTATAAATTTTACCTTCTATTTTAAGATATAATTTTAATAATATATTTAAATTTACCTACCCAAACTTTTTAAGCATTATTTTCATCATACATTAGATTAAAATGCAACAAATCTCAGACAAAGAATTTTATCCTTTTATAAAAAAGAACAAGCTCGCAATCATAGATTTCTGGGCAGAAAGATGCCCTGCATGCCTGATGCTCTCGCCTGTTTTAGAACAGCTCGCAAAAGACAAGGAATTCAAGTCAGTTGTATTTGCAAAACTTGATGTTGATGAAAATCATGAAGTTGCTTCAAAATTCAGCATAATGGCAATCCCCACATTGTTAATCTTCAAAGACGGCAGAATGATTGACCAAATCACAGGCTTCCTGCCAAAAGAAGCTTTAAAAAAACGGCTTGAGAAGTTTCTATAAAATTCAAAAATTGAAACTAACAGTGTTATATGACCTGACTTCGAAATAACCATCCAAATTATGAAAATAATTTGAGAGTGGAGATTTCAGAATGGAAGGCACGAGTGAAAATTAGATGTAATAAAATGGAATATAATTTTCCTCCTGCGAGTTATGACGGAGCGAGCGTTAGCGAGTGAGTAATAATTTCTAATAATTCCTGTTCTATTCGTCCGAATACTTGGAGGACTTGATTTTTAGTGCAACGATGCTCGAAGAGCAAAAAATCAAAGTCGTCGGGTCTATAGTTTAGTGTTGGGGGTTGCCGCCGTTCTTTTAGTCAGAGATTCATAAAGTTTGTCATATTGTTTAATCATCCTATCTGAATTGAATTTTTTAGCTGTTTGCATGGCATTTTCTGCAATTTCCTTTCTCTTAGAAATATCAGATTTAATTTTATTAATTTTTGATATCATTTCATCAATACTATTTACAATATACCCATTTTTACCATTTTCAATTATTTCTGGAGCTACGCCAAAAGGAAAAACTATCGGAACTAAACCTTGTGACATGGCTTCAACAAGACTCAGACAAAATCCCTCATATCTTGAAGTGTTGATATATAAATCTCCATAATGCTTTCTTAAAATAGAAGGTATTTTTTTCTTTTCTACACTTAAATACGATTTTGTTTTCAAAATTTGATCAAAAACTTTTTCGTATTGGTCAGTTTTGTAGCACATTCCAATTATTACTTTATTGAGTAAAGGAAAATTATTTAAGACATATATTAAGCGAGGTATTCCTTTTAATTTAACAGTGAATTGATCGTTTCCTAACCTTCCAGAATAAACTAAATTGGCTTCTTTCTTAACCTTTTTTATAATCTTTGAATCAAACCAATAATCTTCGATAGAATTATGAATTAATATGATTTTATTCTTTGGAACTTTATTTTTGATTAACTCAGTTTGAACTTTTTTTGATGTAACAATTACTGCATCACTTTTCTTTGCAACATAAATCTCTATTTTAGAGATGTCCTTTAAAGGTTTGAGATTAGATTTCAGGGTCGGAATAGCGTTATTTTCGTACAAGTTTCTAAGGATTGAATAAAGTTCTTTTTTCTCTTTTTCCAAGTTTTTCATAGAAGGAACGGCTCTTAAAAAACCATATGTTGTAGATCCAAAATGCGAAATCACGGGCGTGCCATTTCCAATGAAAGCTAAAGTAGTATATGTTGTCCCCTGTATGATATTGTATTTTTTAGCGTCCTCATGTTTTTTAATCAGAGAATAAAATAATAATATGTTTGAAATGCCAAACATATCTGGAGATAATAAATCAACACCGTTAGTAGGATATAAATTATCCACCCTATATTTTTGTTTTTTTAATTTTTCGATTATAATGTCATTAATATAATGTGCGCCTGTTTTAAACTTCTTTTCAGAATGTATAAATAATACTTTTTTTTTCATAATAATTAGAAAATGTCTTCTTTTATATTATTTTCGATAAGTTTAGGCGGCAACCC
>PEVX01000030.1:6257-9612 GCA_002780285.1 Candidatus Pacearchaeota archaeon CG06_land_8_20_14_3_00_35_12 | reverse complement strand
CTCTTTGTATTTTTTAGAATCATTTTCAGTTACAGAAGGAGAAACTTTTTTCATTGCTTCTTCGAAATATTTTTTCCTGACTTCTTTTACTCCCATGTTATCTCTCAATGCAAGCATCGCAGCTTCCCTGCAGAGAGCTTCAATATCAGCGCCTACAAAACCTTCTGTTTTTTCTGCAAAGAATTCTATGCTGACGTCTTTTGCAAGAGGCATTCCTTTTGTATGAATTTTGAAAATTTCCAGCCTTGATTTTTTGTCCGGTACCGGAGTATAAATTATTCTGTCAAATCTTCCAGGACGCATCAATGCAGAATCAAGCATATCTGGCCTGTTTGTTGCGCCAATTACTACAACGTCCTTCAATTCTTCTAATCCATCCATTTCAGCAAGAAGCTGATTTAGCACTTGGTCATGAACTTTGCTTCCCATGTCTGCTCCTCTTCTTGATGCAAGAGAATCAATTTCATCAAAGAAAATAATGCATGGCGCTACTTGTCTTGCTCTTTCAAAAATTTTTCTTACTCCTTCCTCGCTTTTCCCAACCCACATGCTAAGCAGACTTGGACCTTTAATTTGAATGAAATTTGCTTCAGACTCATTTGCAACAGCCTTGGCTAAAAGTGTCTTGCCTGTTCCAGGAGGGCCATAAAGAAGAACTCCCCGAGGAGGATGAATCCCCATTCTTATGAATGATTCTGGATGTTTGATTGGCCATTCAACAGCTTCATTAAGTTCTTGCTTGACATTTTCCAAACCTCCGACATCACTCCATTTGATATTTGGTGTTTCTACCAAAACTTCGCGCATTGCGCTTGGCGTGACATTCTTCATTGCTTCCTTAAAATCTCTGCTTGTAATCTGAAGTTTTTTAAGAATTTCTTCTGAAATCTGCTCTTCATCTTTTAATTTTATTTCAGGAAGAACTTTTCTCAAAACATTCATTGCAGCTTCTTTGCATAATGCTGCCATGTCCGCGCCTACAAAACCATGAGTGATAGCAGCAATTTCATCCAAATTAACATCTTTTGTCAAAGGCATATTTCTTGTATGAATTTTTAAAATCTGCAGTCTGCCTCTTTTGTCAGGCACATTTATGTTTATTTCCCTGTCAAATCTACCAGGACGCCTTAATGCAGGATCAATTGAGTTTGGCATGTTTGTTGCAGCAATAACCACAACTTTTCCACGATTTTTCAGCCCGTCCATGCATGTCAAAAGCTGTGAAACTACACGGCGTTCAACTTCGCCGTAACTTTCCTCTCTTTTAGGCGCGATAGCGTCAACTTCATCAATGAAAATGATTGATGGAGCATTTTTTTCAGCCTCATCAAAGATGTCTCTTACTTTTTTTTCAGATTCTCCATAGAATTTTGACATTATTTCAGGCCCGTTCAGAAGAATGAAATTTGCCTCTGATTCATTTGCAACAGCCTTGGCTAAAAGTGTCTTGCCTGTTCCAGGAGGGCCATACAAAAGAACGCCCTTTGGAGGCTCTATTCCTAATCTTATGAAAATTTCAGGATGTTTCAATGGAAGCTCAACCATTTCCCTGATTTTTTTGATTTCTTCGTCCAAACCGCCGATATCTTCATAAGTAACATCAATGATTTTTTCTTCTGTTACTTCAACAGCTTTAGGACTCAAAACTAATTCAGTGCTTTCAGTGATGATGACCGGCTCTTTTGGCTGTGTTGATGCAATTATGAATCGCATTGTTGTGTAGGTTGGAAATCCGATATTTCCAAAATTATTTCCAAAAGCTTCTCCAAAAATATCAAATAATTCTTCATAGCCTGCCATAATGTCTTTTCTTCTTTGCGTTCCGCCTAGAACAACAATATCCCCCGCCATTACAGCCCTTCCAAGCAGCCCTCTTTTGAAAGCTTCAGGATCTCCCTGCACTACAATTCCTTTTTGCGCAGGCGCAATTATGATTTTTTTTGCCTCTTTTACATTTGCTTTTTCAACATTAACAATTTCTCCTATGCCGGTTTTTGCATTTTTTCTGATAATTCCGTCAATGCGGATAATATTTTCGCCGATATCAGAAGGATATGCCCTGTCAACAATAGCCACAGAATTTTTGTCTCCTTTGACTAATAAAACATCTCCTGGCCTGACATTTAACTGCTTCATTGTCGCAGAATCAATTCTTGCGATGCCTTTGTAGGCATCTTCCTGCAATGCTTCCATTACTTTTAATTTAACTGCCATTTTTAGAGTTCTTTAACTGATTTTTTGTTCTTTTTATTGTTTTCTGAAATTTTTTCATCTTCTGGCATTTCTTGCCTTATTTGCCTGATTTGTTCTCCAAACAACAGGGAAAGCCTGCCAGATTCCTCAAAACATAAGTTTACCATTTCATTCATATGCTTTTGCATGCGTTTTTCCTCCTCCTGCATAAAAGAAATAATATCTTTTGGGATGCTGACAGTATAGCTGTTTCCAACAATTCTTAATTTTACCTGAAAAGGCCTTTTTTTGAGAGCTTGAAATTTTTTGTATTCTTCAATATCAGAAGGATGATAGATTTTCTTGCCGCATTCAGGGCAATGCCATGCTCTTATTCTGAAACCTTCTTTTTCCAATGTGACTCTGGACATTTTCTTGTTGCATTCATTGCAAACAATCGTCGTGCTTTCAAAAAGGTCTGCCATTCTGTATATTTTATCTGTGTATACACACAAATATACACTATTTAAATATTTCTGCATTAGAAAATATATTATAAAAATTTATAAATCCTCCATATCAGACATTTCTAAGAAAATTAAGATGGAATTGGGAAAATTGTTTAGTGTTAGTATTTTTGGAGAATCGCATGGAATGGGAGTTGGAGCTACAGTGAACGGATGCCCTGCTAATTTAGAATTAAAAATAGAAGATATTCAAAAAGAGGCGGACAGAAAAAACCTGGGCAAAGTGACGTGGCATCGCAAAGAAAAGAAGAAGATATAGTTCATATTTTTTCCGGCATATTTGAAGGAAAGACAACAGGCATCAAATCGAATTTGTCATTTATAATAAAGATGCTGATTCAAGCAAATATGAACCAATAAAAGATAAATTCAGGCCAGGACATGCTGATTTTACTTATTTTTCAAAGTATAAGCACAGAGATTGGAGGGGGGGAGGTTTTTCAAGCGAAAGAATAACTGCAGGAATGGTTGCAGCAGGAGCTGTTGCAAAAAGAATTCTTAGAGACTATAATATTAAGATTATTGGCTATACAAAAGCAGTTGGAGAAATAGAAGCAGAAAATATAGATTTTGATGAAATTGAAAAAAATCCTGTGAGATGTCCTGATAAGGAAAAAGCAATAGTGATGTATAATAAAATCTTAGAGGTTAAAAGT
>PEVX01000030.1:0-6204 GCA_002780285.1 Candidatus Pacearchaeota archaeon CG06_land_8_20_14_3_00_35_12 | reverse complement strand
CGGCCTTGGCGGCCCCAGATTTGAAAATTTGCGTGGTGAACTAAGCAAAGCATTTCATTCTATGGGTGCGGTTACTGCCATAGAATATGGAATAGGAGCTAAAGCAAGATACATGAAAGGCTCTGAATTCAATGACTAGATGTATTCCGAAGCTGGAACGATAAAATTTTATTCAAATAATTCTGGAGTAATTCAGGGCGGTATAACTAACGGCCAAGATATTAAAGCAGAACTTACAATAAGACCAACGCCTTCAATTTTAAAAGAACAAAAAACAGTTGATATTCATGGAAATAATACAACTATTAAGGTTGAAGGAAGACATGACCCTTGTCTTTGCCCAAGAGCTGTTCCAGTTGCAGAGGCGCTTATGGCTATAATTTTAGTTGACCAATTAAAACAAAACAATTATCTGAAGAAATAAAAAGAGTTGGTTTGTAAAAATTTATTAATGCCTTTTTATTTGACAGGGTATGAACAAATTGAGGAAGTTTTGGAGCTGGCTTTGGACCAGCAAGAGCATTTTGAGCTGGGTTGTACTATTTATCATAGCATTTGTTGTGATTAAATTCATATTTTTCCCTGTTCTTGGATTGATGCTGAATTCAGAGCTGCCTGCAGTTATTGTTGAGAGCGGAAGCATGGAGCATAAGGGCATTTTTGACAACTGGTGGCCGGGTCAGGAGAATCTTTACAGCGATTTTAGCATTTCAAAAGAAGATTTTTTGAAGTTTCCTTTTAAAAACGGCTTTGACAAAGGAGATATTATTATTGTAAAAGGCTTTAAAGACAAGAATTACAGCATCGGCGATGTTATTGTTTTTAGGGTTTATGAACAGAGCACTCCCTTGATTCACAGAATTGTTAAAATAAAAGAATCTAACTCTGGATTAAGATATTCAACAAAAGGAGACCACAATTCAGACCAGCTTGAATTTGAAAAAGAGATAATGCCTGAACAGATTGTTGGAAAAGCAATCGGTGTGATTCCAAAGCTTGGCTGGCTGAAGCTCATTTTTGTTGGAAAATTTTAAAAAGCCGTTAATACTCAATAAAAAGATTTATAAAATAAAGAGCGAGTTAAAAAATGGATTTTTGTCCGAAATGCGGAAGCATACTTGTTAAGAAAAGAGAGAGATTTTCTTGCCCTAAATGCAGCTACGTAAGCAAGGATAAATTGAAAATAACGAGTTCTGAGAAAATGGCAGAGAAACAGCATGTCGGTGTTGTTCATCCTGAAAAAGAAACATCTGTATGGCCTATTGTTATAGCTATATGCCCTAAATGCGGAAATGACAAAGCCTATCACTGGAGCACTCAAATGCGCGCTGCAGATGAAGCAGAAACAAGATTCTTCAGATGCACTAAGTGCAAATACACTTGGAGAGAATACAATTAATTTTATTTATTTCTGTAATGGATGATTTGTTTTTTAGGCGCTTTTTTCTAGGGTTGTATGTTGTTGTATGATTTTTTAATCATGAATTGAGCATATTCTATACTTGTGCTTATTCTTTAAAGGCACATTTTTGTCATTGTTAATGTAATATTCTTCAATTAAATTCCTTGCGGTTTTTCTGTTTTTAACCTTCATTGAATGGTCCCCATAATAAAATTGCCCCTCATTCACAACTATGTTTACTGCTGTTTCCAAGTTATGTGATCTCACAAGGGACCTTAACAGCTCTATAAATTCATTTCTTCTTTTAATTATTTTTTCCATTTTAAAAAAGAATATTATTCATACAAACATCTGTATAAAATCTTCCCGCCTATTTTTTCCGCGAGCGATTCATTTGATGTTTTGAAATTGCAGGGAAAATTAGAATCAATATTGTTGCAATATATTTTTCCGTTCTTTTCTACAGCTTTTTTATTGCAACATTTTACTATTATGTCCTTGGCTGTGTCATCCCTATGAAATTTGAAATAATACTTTTTATAGTTCTTAGTGCCTAAAATTTGTTTTCTCATCTTTCAGAATTTATTTTCCTTGCCAGGCAATATCAAACAAACGAGAAAGCGCGCTTCCAAAGAATTCGGAATTTATCCATATTCCCTTGTCCCTGTCTTCATCAGGATTTTCAGGAGCAATCATGAACAAAATCTTTTTTCTGTCAGTTATGATAAATCTTCCATCAATTCCAAGCCTTTTTATTCCTGAAATCTCTTTTTCAAGAATATTCATGTCTTCAGCGTCATTTTCGCTGTTTATTCCGACCTTGATAGTTACTCCTTTTTTCTTGATATCTTTGATTTGCTTCAAAATTTTCATTTTCTTTGTCAAAGTTGCCGCAGGGGCAATGACAATCATTTCTTTTTCTGCGTCATTAATCATGCTTTGCAGGAATGCGTAAAAATTGCTTCTGCCATTGATAACTCCGCTCAAATCTTCTGTCTTTATTGGAATTATTCCTTGTTTATGAAGTAATGCAAGCTCTTTGTATTCTGCAGTGTCTTTCATGTTTGCAAGAAGGTCTGTCTTTTCCTCTGCTTCTCTGC
This sequence comes from Candidatus Pacearchaeota archaeon CG06_land_8_20_14_3_00_35_12, assembly GCA_002780285.1. Lineage (GTDB taxonomy): Archaea > Nanobdellota > Nanobdellia > Pacearchaeales > PEVX01 > PEVX01. The sequence goes on along the minus strand of PEVX01000030.1, from coordinate 3,702 downwards.
TTATATTCTGCTTTAATCTTTCAAGAACAATTTCTGGCTTTACTGCAATATATTTTACAGGTTTTCCTATTTTTATTACTGCGAATCCCTGTTTTTCAAGTCCTTCAAGAACATCATAAGTTCTGGATCTAGGAACCCCGCTCATTTCAGCAATTTCTCCTGCTGTTGCGATTCCTCTGCTCAATAAAGCAATCCAAACCTTGGTTTCATAAATATTAAGATTGAATTGATTTCTTATTTTTTTTAAAAGGTCGTTTTTGATTATCATTTTATTGGTTGTATTTGTTCATAAGGGATTAATGCATCTACTGTTTGTTTAAGAAAATCTCCGGTTTTTATCTTTCCTTTTCTGTATTTAGCATATGCTGCAGAAAGGACATCTTGGCCTATTTTAATCAGTTCATCCCTTTTTTCTTTAGTTAGAGTTGTATTTGACAGTGCGGCAGTATATCTTTTAGAAATAAATCTGATGTTTTGTTTTATTTCATCTTTCTTTTCTTCTGATATTGTTTCAAGATCGTTGTTCATTTTCGTTTGTATACAGTTAGAAATACATAGTTTTTGTTTACTTTAGGTTCAATAGAAATTGAAGATTTAGCTACAGTGGGTTTTCCATTTGCAGATATGATTATTCTTTCATTTACCGGATCCCAGTTTTCATATCTAATTGTTTGTAATGTCCATTCTGGGTTTGTCATTGCCAGCAATTTTGGATCTGTTATGCTTGTTATTCTTTCTGCCATTTTTTAATTATTTGTTGTACGCTAAGAGGTATTTAAATCTTTCGATTGTTACCTTTGGAGCATAGTAACAAAACAGGATAAATAAGAATGGCTAAAAAACGGGCATATTTATAAACTATTTTCAGCTTTATTTTATATTCGATAAAATCTTTGCAGGGATAAAAAAATGAAACATAGATTGACAATTACTGTTATTATGCTGATGATGTTTTTAGTCACTCAGCTGATCGGGTTGGCTGTCATTTATGCATATACTCCCCATGTTAAAACAGTTACAGTGGGAAATGAGACGACGAATGTCACGATTTCAAGAGAACTGCCTTTTGGCATGGAGCCTCCAAAGACTACTCCTCAAAACGCGATGATTTCAATCATTATTGCCCTGGTTTTGGTTACTGTTGCTTTCCTGGTTTTGACAAGAATAAATGCTTCAATTGTGATTAAAATATGGTTTTTTTCAGTCGTTGCGATTTCAATCGCAATTTCATTGAACGCGATTTTCGCAATGCTTGGAATATTTAATGCTGCATGGAAAATACTTGTTTCAGCAATTGTCATTGCAGTAATAATGACTTTTTTGAAAATTTTCAGGACTAATTTTTACACCCACAATTTGTCAGAGCTTTTAATTTATCCAGGGCTTGCGGCTGTTTTTGTTCCTATACTTTCACCTGTTACCGCAATAATTCTATTGCTGATTATATCTGTTTATGACATGTATGCTGTATGGAAATCCAAGATAATGGTTGAAATGGCAAAATATCAGATGAATACTCTAAAAGTCTTTACAGGATTTTTTATTCCATATTTCTTGAAAAAACCAAAGCCTGGCGAGAAAGTCAGGATTCAAATGCAAAAATCAATGGCCCAAAGAGCCAGGATTTCAAAGAAATTGAAGAAGCACAAGATTGCTGTTGCGCTGCTTGGCGGAGGAGATGTCGCATTTCCTTTGATTTTTGCAGGGGTTGTCATGAGAGCGATAAGCATACCTGCTGCCCTGATTATTGTCGGAACAGCAACAGCATCGCTTCTTGCCTTGCTGATGTTTTCTAGAAAAGGTAAATTTTATCCTGCAATGCCTTTCTTGACAGCAGGCTGTTTTGCGGGCTATTTGATTGTTTTATTGCTGCTTTGAATTTTGTTGTTATTAAAATCCCAAAATTATTGATTCTACTTGCTTTTTAAGCAGCTTTTTTTTATCTTTATCATATTCTCCAATTTTATCAAGAGATTCAGTTATTATATCCATTGAATATTTATCTGTTGGTTCAATATAAACTACTTCAGCAGCAATTGTTGCAGCTTTTTCATAAAATCCAACCATTTTTTCTGTTTCCCCTCCATCTCCTGCCCTGAATCCTTTGACAGAATAATAATCTGCCAGCTGGTATCTGACAATAAATCTATACTCGCTGGTCTTATCTTTTTCATCTAATTCTTTGATTTTTGCATTTAGCATAGAAACACATTTTTCAAAATCTCCTTCTTTATTATTAATGATTGAAGAATAAAAATACTTGTCTGCTTCCTCAAGAAAATTTTCAAGCTTGTCTATTTTGATGTTTTCTTTTTTAACAGCTTCTGCTTTTGCTTTATTATCACTCTTTCCCTGCACATTTTTGCCGTATGCGTTGCTTCCTATTCCAAGCGTAATTCCTGCGCATATTGCTGCGATTATCAGATTTTTTTTAAAGGTCATTTTGGTCTTTTTCTTTTACTTTTTCTTTTATTCTTGTGTAAATAACATAAGCTTTTGGAAAATCATTTTTCAGAGTTTCTTCGACGTAATCTTCAAGCTTGTTGTCAGCGAGATAAGGATAAAATTCATTTTCACTCATGTTTACTGCCATTGTCGCAAAACCCGCATATTGCGGCTTGTCGTCCAAAAATATGTTATGCCCTTCAGGCGCTTTTCTGTTTTTCAAGTTGGCGTACGCCTCATGCATTATTTTCCATTCTTCATCGCTCAATTTATACATTTCTTCATGAAATCTTTCATGTGGAATAGCTGAATCAAAAAAAGAGTCTTCCAAGACTGATTGCTTGATTATTGTGTTTTTAGGAGTGCTTAAAATAGTGTAAAAAGTGGCAATTTCAGTTTCATTATAGCTGCCTTTTTTCACTTTATTGCAAAATTCCGCTTTATCTTTGTCTTTTTCAAGAAAATCATATGGAAGATGGCCTGCAGCAGGACCTCCTGCCCAGAAAACCGTCGGTGTTTTGTCAACAATTCTTGCAAAAGTGTCAATTACTGCATCAGGCAGAACATATTCATTTTTTCTTAATTTTTCAGAATTTTTGATTGCGAGCTCTTGAGTTTGAGCTGTTTTTGCATTTTGCCAGTAGCTTAAGGCTAAACTTTGATTTTTAACAGGTAGAGTAGCACAGCCGCTGCAAAGCATAGTTATTCCTGCAAGAAATGCAAGAAGTGTTAGGCTTTTGTTTTCCATTTTAGTTTAGAATGATCCCTTTTTTGTCAAATTCTAGTTTTGTTTGCCTGTTTGCATCTGATTTTTTTGCTTTTGCAGGCTTTTTGAAAAAATCATATAATTTCTTTGCGGCTATCGCTCCTAAAACTGCGGCAATAAACCAAGTTCCTGCAAGGCATGCTTGATACTCATTAATATTCTTGTAGCTGTAATCCTGATGCTGATTCATGGCAACAGTCTGGGTTGTAATTCTCTCTTCTATGTTTGATATCTCTGCTTGATTCTTTGCTGGATTTTGCATTAAATCTTGAAGTTTTTGCTGAAGTGCTGCATATTTATCCCATGCGATTCCTGCCCGAGATTCGTGGTAGCTGATAACGTCAGGATAATATGAATTTGCCCTGCCAAGGCAATAAGGGATTAAAAGCGCGTCTGCCGCCAAGCAGCTTGCGCCGATTATTCCATCGATATTTTTCTGCTTTCTGATTTCTTCAGGCGTGAGAGGTACAATTGTGAGTTTTATGCTGTTA
>PEVX01000005.1 GCA_002780285.1 Candidatus Pacearchaeota archaeon CG06_land_8_20_14_3_00_35_12 | reverse complement strand
ATCCATACATCCTGCATGGGGTCTTCTTCCACCTCTTTGTCAAAAACATATTTTCCCTGGCTTACATCTTTGACTTTTCCGCCTTCAAAACAATATATGCGAAGATTCTCTTTTTTCAGGCCTATTTCATCAATCAAAAATTTCCATAGAGCTTTTATCATATATTCCCATAACTTTTTCCACTCTTTGTTGTCTTTAACAACAAAACCTGCGATATCTCCAAGATTAAAAAGGCCAAGCCTGCCTTTTTCTTTTGGATTTTCAAGAATTATGTCAAAATCTGCAGGTCTTATGACCTGCTGAATATATGAATATGCCCAAGGTTTCAAATTTAATAATGATTTGAATTCTTCCCACCAAGGGCCTTCTGCGATGCTTAAATTGAAAGTTCCAGGAAAGCCGTCATTCACGACAGACACTTTGTCTCTTGCTTTTACTCCAGGATATTTTGGAAAATTTTCGAGAAGTTTTTTGAGCTCTAAGTATTTCATAATGTCAATTTAACTCTTGATATATTTAAAGTTTTCATTTCGTCCTCTTCCTTCGATTCCCGCTCGAAAAAGTTCACGCCCAGAGCAGGAATCGAACCTGCAAATCCCTTGCGGGAAACAAGCTTTGTGGTAACTGAAACATTTGTTCCAGGCATACGCTAAATTTTCATTGTAAAAATTTATTTGCGCCTTACCATTGGGCCATCTGGGCATGAACGTTAAGAAGAAAATAGGCTTAAAAAGATTTTCCTTGGATAATAAGTTGGTATCAGCAATATATGGGGCGCTAATGACGTCAGGGCGCGCTAGAAGAGATTTGACATAATACCAAAAAATTAAGATAAAATTAAATTAAGAATAAGAACAAGATAAAATAAAAGAAAAAAATAAAAAAGATTAAGCGGATTTACTTTCTTTTCTTTTTTCCGCCTCTAGCCATTTTTGCTTCGCAAACGTTTCCTTTTCCGTCAACGTAGTAAAGATAACCAGATTTTCTTTTTACAGCGTTTTTAACCAAAACTTTTCCCATTTAATACCTCCCTTAACCTGTTATATAATATTTAATTAATTCTAAAAGCTCGACGGAGTATTTAAACATTTCGTTGTCGTCGATAAATTACTGCTGAGTGACATTAGTCAGAGTTCGCCTCGTCGATTTTCCTGGTTTTCCTTCCGGCTTTCATTCAGCTTTTTCATCATCTTGTTTACCGTCGATGAATTTACCATATTGTGATGTATGAATCCTCCTCCGAATGATTTTGGGATGTGGAGAAGCTCGTGTATGAGTGTTTTTGTCTGCTCTTCCTCAGGCATTCTGTCAAATTTTTCAGAAATCACCTCAATGATATAATGCGCCTTTGTGTTTAATGCCATCTGCATTATCTTTGGAAGGGCATGGCATCTTGCGATGATTCCTCTGGATGTTGAGCCTCTTGAGCGGATGCATGCGACCCTGTCAAGATGAACATGCTCGAGATTAAGAGTGGAGACTAGCTCTGAGATTCTTCCTCTTATGTCCTCTGCGTTTTCATAGCGGATCATCTTTGTTTTTATTCTGTTTTAGGCTGGATTATCTCAACTTTTCCGTTGTAGAAAATAACTCTTGTCTTGCCTGGCTCAATATGGATGTCATAAATGCCTTTTCTGAGCCCATGCGCCACTGCGCTTATAATTGAGTAATTTTTCCTTTTTCTCTCTTTGAAATATTTTTTTCCTGTCGCGACTTCCACATAATTTTGGTCAATTTTATAAAAAATCTCTTTTTCATTGATTCCTTTTGGGATTTCCACACTGCCAATCACTCTTCCAATAAGATTGTTCCTCTCTTTTTTGCTGATGACTTCAGGATTGAGGACTCCCGGAAGATTTTTCTTGTAATCTTTCACAATTTCGGGCTCTGGCGCTTTTATTGAAGGAAGCCATGCTGAAGGGAGATAAGAAAATCCTTTTTCAATTTTAGGAACAATCACATTTTTTGTTTCTTTTTTCTGTTTTTTTGGCATTTTTTGTTATTTCTGATTTTTATTTGGCATTTTGTATTTTTATTTTTTTCTGTAATCTCCTTTCATGTCCCATCTGAGATATGTCTTTTTGGGCGATTTATTTGTTTCTTTTCCGTCAAATACTTCTCTAAAAGCCTCAAAAAATTCTTCAGGAACGAAGAATCTGGCTTCGTATATTGAGTAAGGACTTTGGCTTTTTCTGTCAAAAATTTCAATTCTTCCGCCGCGAAATCCAAAGTATTTGGGATTCATAACCATTTCCTCAGTCACTGAAAAAGAATATCTTTTATGTTTTTTCTCTGGCATTTTTTGTTGTTTGTTAATGTTTTATGCTTTGCCATGACGGGCAACTTTATTTATTTTAGTGGCTGGTCAAGCCAAATATACTGCATTTACTGATGGGCGCGATCGGCGTCATTTCGCGCCTATGGAATAAGCTTTCCAAGCGCGTTTAGCTCTTTAATGACTTTTTCAGGAGTGTATGTTTTCAGCTTTTTTATCAGATTTTTGTCTGCCAGCTGGTTTTCGCTTATTGGAATGGCTATGCCATCAATTTCTTTTGGGGATTTCATGTGAAGCGAGAACGGAACGCGGGCGAGCTTGCCGCTTGGAGTCTGGCTTGGGTCTATATTAATAGTATTTGGCGTTTTTTCATGCCCGCCCGAGATTTTAAATTTCAGATTGCGCTTTTTTATTTCTTCATCAGCAAGCTCTGCCCATTTGCCAATGAAACTTGCTTCTGGAGAGTCTTTTGAGTACTGGAAATATTTGAGGTAGAATGAATTTGACTGCGCTTTGGGCATTAAAAGATAAATGTGGAAAGAGCTTCCTGTCCACATTACGAAAAGTTTGTATTTTGTAAGTTTTGCCAGATTCTTGTCTGCCTTTATGATTTTTACGAGAATTTTTGCCGCGAGCTGAACCTGCTCTGACGAGATGTTTTTTCCGCGGTCAATGTCAATGAAAATCCTGTCAATGGGTTTTCCAATGCCTTCGCCATTTGTTGCATAGAAAAAATCCATTAATTTTCTTGGAACAAAATAATCCCATGCTTTTTCCTGGATTTTGGAAAGCTTTGCTCGAACATCTTTTAAATTTTTCATCCTGAGCTGCAAAAATTCCGGAGTTATTTTTAAATTTGCAAGCTCATCTATGTATAATGGAACTTGCTGCGAGCCTCTTCTGATAAAATAAGGAATATTTCCGAAAGGAATCCAAATTTTTGTCGCAATTGGCTTGTTTTTCAGAAAATTCCTGAGTTTTTTGGAGATTATGCTGTAATATTTTATAATATCAGTATTTTCAAGATTTCTGAGAATGCGCTCACCGCTTTTTTTATTTTCCATAATTGTTGGAAATTTCTTGTGCTTATTAATTTTTCTTTTTTCAGAAGATTTTTCATGAAAACAAATAAATATTTAAATAAAAAATGTATATTTTATTTAATACAATTAAAATTAATTTGCTTTTTTAATTTATTTTAAAAAAAGAATTGAAATGAATAATGATGGAATTGTCAATGGAAATCATAATAGGCGAAAGTATTCTATGACTGGTACGCATGTCATTTGTGATATGTACGGTATAAAGAATATAGCTCCATTGACTGACAAAGATTCTATTGAGAAAATACTAAACGGCGCAGTCAGGGCTTCTGGCGCGCATGCCATTGCGACTATAACCCCCGATTACTTTATCAAGAAAAAATATGGATTGACAAGCGCTGTTTTTGTAAAAGAGAGTATTTTTGATATTCATTGTTATCCTGAACAAAAAGGAGCTGTCCTTGATATTTATACGTGCGGCGGGAGAGCCAAGCCTGTAAAAGGATTAAAATATATTAAAAAAAAGCTTGAGCCCGGAATAATGAATGTGCTTGTTATAAAAAGGGGAAATGTTAAAAATCTTGAGATTGGACAGCCACCTAAAAAATTGGGCAAAAAGCCGTTTGGTTACAGTCTGGTCATTGATGCTTATGATTGCCATCCAAAGAAAGTCCTTAATGACATGGATTTGGCTTATGATTTTTTGGAGTCTTTGCCTGAAGTTCTTGGCTTCAAGGAAATATCCACGCCTTACTTGTCAAGAAAAAAAGGCGGAGGGCTTATCGGCGGAATAGATTTGGCAGGGCACAATAGCGTCGATATAAATACGAGCGTTTCGAAACAGCTGCTTTTGCTTGATGTTTTCTCAACAAAAAAATTTGATTTTAAAACTTTGCGCAAAGAACTCATTAAGAATTACAAACCAGGCGATATTGATGAGCAATGGCTTCAAAGAGGAGTTGATTATCTGCCTTAAATTCACCTTAAATTAAAAATTAAACGTTAATTCAATAAAGATTTAAAGCGCTGTTTGTTATATAGATTAATAGCGTCATAAAAAAGAGGGAAAAAAGCTTTGGAATATGAAATCATATAATTTTATGCTGCCGCAGCCCGGCAAAAAAGAAGTTCTTGTAAAACAAAACTATATTTTTGAGCCGTGTTTTGACGGAACCCGCGTTCTTCTGTATAAAAATGATGACAAGATTATTCTTCTGAACAGGAAAAGCAAGAATATTTCATACAAATATCCTGAATTTAATTCTGCCTGGACGAATATAAATGCAGATTCAGCTGTTCTTGATGGAGTGATTGTTGTTCTTGACAAGGACAAGAAGCCATCATTGAATTTACTGCAGCAGCGCGAGATTTTAGACACTTCAAGAGATATACTTGCAAAATCAAAAGAAATTCCTGCGACGCTTTTTGTTTTTGATGCGCTTGAATTGTTTGAGGCTGATTTTACTTCAACCACTCTTGACAGGCGAAAGGAAAAACTGCGGGAGATTATCCGCGAAAATGAGAATTTCAGGGTTATGCCTTATATTGGAAACGGCCGCGAGGTTTGGACTGAAATGCAGAAGCTCGGCGTAGAAGGCGTAATTGCAAAGGATATTCGTTCTGAGTATCAGGATGGAAAAAGCTGGGCGTGGATGAAAATCGAGAATATAAAAAAAGCGAATTGCTTTATTGTGGGCTATGCAGGAGACAAGACTTTTGCAGATAGCCCGGTTCTTACATTGATTTTGGGCTTTTTTTCTGACAAGCAGGTGAAATATGCCGGCAGGACAGAGATTGATTTGGGTTTTGGAAAAGGATTTGATGATTTCTTATCAAAAAAGCTCATCGCGAGGATAAAAAAAGAGAAATTGAACAGAAAAGAAACGCCTTTTCTTCCAGAAGAGGACATTGAGAAATTAAAAAAAATTTATGCAGGAAAGCAGATAATGTGGCTGATGCCGTCAATTGTCGCGCAAGTCAAGCACTTCGGCTTTACAGAGAATTCTGAGCTGATAAAGCCTGTATTTATGAGATTAAGAGACGACAAATGGGGCGAAGATTGTGTTCTTGAAAAAAAAGATTTTCAATAGATAAAAAATTTATTCTGAGACAGATGTGATTATTTTATTATTAGTAGAACCACTTTACTAAAAGAACAACTATGACTATGCCTAAGGCAACTGCAACCCACAATGGCCATTTTGGCTTTTCCCTTACTTCAGGAATATCGACAGGAGTTATCATCAAAGGTTTTGCCTCTTCTTTGACTACCTGGGGTCTTGGAGGAAGGCTTCTGATTTTAAAACCGCAGAAAGCGCATACTGCCTTGTCTCCCACAACTTTCAAAACAAGCTCTCTAGAACACCAAGGACATTTTTTAACTGACTCTGTCATGCCAAACTGACACTCTTTAGCTTTTTAAAATTTATTGTTTTGTTTTGATATTTAAAAAATGGCAGAATTTTGGAATTTTTGCATGATTTTGCACAAATTTAAAAATATTGGCCTCTTTTTGCATTAATGATAACTCGCAAATCAGCAGGCGCAATTATTTTTTACATGAAAGACGAGAAACCAATGTATCTGCTTCTGAAATACAGGAATTATTGGGGCTATGTAAGGGGGTTGGTTGAAAAAAATGAGACAACAGAAGAAGTTGTAAAGCGCGAATCAAAAGAAGAGGCCAATGTTTCAGAGCTTAAATTTAATCCTGGCTTTTCTCACAGCATTGTTTATTTTTACAAGCAGGAAGGCCAGCTGATTAGAAAAGAAGTGATTTATCTGCTTGCTGAAATTTCAGAGGAAGAGGCGAAAAAAGTGAAAATATCATGGGAGCATGAGGCTTTCAAGCTTGTTTCATTTGAAGATGCTATGAAATTGATGAAGCACAAGAACGAGAAAGAAGGGCTTGAGAAGGCAAATGCTTTGATTTTGAGAAGGCTGAAAGAAGGATTGGATAAGTTTTTTAAAAAATAATTTTATTGTTAATAAAATATTTTGGGAGGCGCGCAGGACGTCAGGGCGCGCGTTCAGCGAGTTATAATTTCTATGCCGTCTCTGTGCTTTAGAATGTATTCCTTGCCGATGACTTGCTTTGTTTTGGCATTGATTGCCCTGATGAAATTTTTTCCTAAGTCTGTGTGAAGCATGAATGCGAAATCCAATGCTGTTGAAGATTTAGAAGTTAAAGAAGATGAAGAATTAAAACAATTAACTGAAGAGCAAGAGTTAGAAGAGCCTAAAGAGCAAAAAATAAAGCATGAAGAACAGGAACCTGAAGAAAGTGATGAATTAACACAAACAAGCACTGAATTAGCCAATCATCAAGCTGAAATCTATGAAAATAATGAAGCAACTAATTATCAAACTGCAGGAAATGCAGAAAGCAGCTATAATGATTATGTCAAAGAAAGGCATCCAGAGGTTAATATGCACGAAATTTCTATTTTGGATGATTTGAGGATTTTAAGAAATAGAGTGGCTTACGAAGGCTTCTTTGTTGAGCCTTCTTATCTTGATAGAAACGAGCTTTTTTTCAAGCAATTAATTCAAAAATTAAAGAATTTGATTATTAAAAAATTGAAATAGCATTTTGCTTTGATTCTAATCTTTTAGTATTTTTCTCAGTTCTCTTGCATTCTTTACAGAACTGCTTCATTAGTGCGTGATTCCTTCGAGAACTTCTTCGCAAGAAAATAGAAAAGTAATGAAACACGGAAAAAATCCTGCAAAAACACCTAACAATTAACAAAATATTCAGATATTCTGGATGAGCAAAGGCGTGATTAATCCCGAAAATATGTTGAGAACTTCTTTCAAACAGCTCAAATAGCTTTGTTCAGGGCCTTTTGTCTTTTCAATAATCTTAGCAAGAGAACTGAACATGCTGTCCCGCTCTAGAACAATCTTTTTGACAGCCTCTATGTCAAATTTATAATAAGCGAGATAAAAATCTGAGATGTATTGCTTTAGCCTTTCGTGCTGGGCGAAGGTTTCTTTAGACGGCTTGAACTTGGCCTCGACGCAAAGCCTTGCTATTTCTGCGAACAAGTCAGCTATTTTTTCAAGCTGATGCAGAAACAGGTATGAAACAAAAGGGTTTTTGGCTTCTATTTCTTTGTGCTTCAATAGCATGTACATACAGTAATCACTGAAGCGGTCTATGATAGAATCTGCCTCTATAACTGCCTTGAATATTCTCTTATCTTGCTTTTTTATGCCTTCCAGGCAGTCCTCTGCCATAGAAATCAGGGCATGCCAGCATTTTTTTTCTGAATCATGATACTGCTCGACAGATTCTATAACTATTTTCTTGATTACCAGAAAATCCGGTTTTTTCTCTGTTATCTCATAGCCTATCAGCTTGTCAACCACTGCCTGGATTGCTTTAAGCTGCTCTGTATTGTATTTAAGATTTATTTCGTCATAACTGTTCTTGTAACAAGCTCCTATGAGCCTTATGAACAGGAATTCAGGCAATGCCGAAATGTCAAGCTCTTTTGCTTTTGGCTTTTCTTTTACAGCGCCGGCTGGCTTTATTTCCAGCGTGCCGTCCTTTTCAATGATATCCACTTCCTCTTTGATGCCATGCCTCTTGATCCATTTGATAGGTAAGGTGACTGTGAAGGACTCATTTCCCTGCATGATTAGCTTTCTTCTCATTAATCTGCCAGTTTTCCGAGATTTATAAGCTTTTCTAAATTCATATTAAGAATATGATTAATATGGAAAAAATATATAAGTAAACTTTTGCTATTGTCATTATAAAATAACAATAATAAAATTACAAAGGAAAAACAAGAAAATGACAAATGGAGAAAACAACATGAAAACAATATGCCTGGTCAGACATGGAGCATACAGCAAAGCTGATGGGTTTCTTACACCAGATGGAAAAGCTGAGATAAAAGAGACCGGCAAGTTGCTGGCTGAAAAACTAAATGGTTTGGGAGAAATTACTGTATATTATAGCCCAGCATTCAGAACAGCAGAGTCTGCATCAGAGATAGTCGCAACTTTACATTCTATATCTAAAATAAAAACCAATCAGATATGCGCAGAAGAATTAGCTTGTAATAACTATAAGGTTGGAAAATTAGTGGACAAGATAAACAATACTGCAATTATAATCAGCCACCAGCCTGACTTAGAAAGTTATCTTGAAAGTATGGGTATTGAAGCGCATCTGAATACTGCTGATTTTTACGAGTTAAATAAAAATTGAAAATGGAGGCCAAGTAAAATGACAAAGGAAAAACAAAAACTTGAAGTGCTAGTGCAGGAAGCAGGAACTCAAGACATGATAGGAGTTGAATTTCCAGTAAATAAACTGCTGGTGAATGGAAAAGAAATAGACAAAGCCACGCATATTCAAGCCCTTGAGCCGATAAAAGGCAAAGAAGGCAACTTGATATTTTATTACAAAAAGCAGGTATTGGATGTTTACAGTCCTATTACTTACAATCAAAACGATACAATGCCCATGCCTGTTCGATGTCTTCCTGTCCGGGAAAGAAAAGGAGTAGGACCTCAGTTTGACCATCAAGTCCTAGTTTATATTCCTGAAAAAGACAAAAAACATTCTTTTTTCCATGACAATGATAGCGGATACAAGCCTGAAGAATGGTATATGGATGAGATGAAAGTGGCAGGCAGCAAGTTGCTCATAAAATTAAGAAATAACTACGAGCCTGGAAAAAGCAAAACCATAGCTGAGGGAATAGGCAGCCTGATCAAGATTCCCAAGAAAAGCTTGGAACTTACAGCAAACGAAGCAAAAGCGCTAATCGATGAAATCGGGCCTTCTTTGGGTTGTGATTTCACTTATGACCCTGTTTTTCCAGAAACAAGAAAAGATGTCTGCGCTGTCAGGCGCCTGGCTGAAGACGGTTCTGATTACGGCTATGACACTATTTATCTTGTCTGGAAAAGCAAAAAAGGAAAGCTTGATCATGAAGAGCTGATCGATTCAAGCTCTTCAAAAGATTACATCCACGTAGATAAAGTAGAAGAGACCAAAGATGAAATAATTGTCAAAGTCAGAAGCGGCGGAAGCTTCAGCGGCAGAGCATGGGAAAGAGAACTTACAAAAAGCAAAAGCGAGCTGGAATAGCAAGCCCTGCAAATATAGGTATATTTTCACCACTACACAATGGAAACATTTAAAAATACAAAAAG
>PEVX01000007.1 GCA_002780285.1 Candidatus Pacearchaeota archaeon CG06_land_8_20_14_3_00_35_12 | reverse complement strand
CCTGGTATCTATATCTCCTAATCGCCTTCGCTGTCCTGCAGCCAATGCTGATGTGGTTCTGGCATCCGACAATTTATACAATTGTAATTATCCAGGTCTGCACAATGACCGCATTGTTCTACATCCTGCTCATCGGAGCAGGCAGAACATTGATTTTCCATCAATAATCCATAATTAATTTTTAATCAATAAATGCAAATTTTTATGTGCTCTCGTCGATTTCATTCAAATTCAAAAATCAAATTCTTGTGAATTACGCCTTAATTCGCCTAAAAATAGGCAGAAAGGTTTTTAAATAACAATTCATTTTTTGTAGTAGATTTTCATCAATTTTTCTTGAAAATCTGTTTTCGATTATTCAAAAAACTCAAAAATTTAAAAAACCACCGACAAAACAAAAATGGCAGACGAAAAACGCGAGGCATACGGCGCTGAAGAAATCAATGTTTTAGACGGCTTGGAAGGAGTCAGAACCAGGTTTGACGTAATTGAGCTGTCTAGAAAGATTAAGCGCAAAGGAGACATCTTAACTTTGTCAAGAGAGCTAAAAATAAGACCTAGAATCTTAGCATCTGCAGTAAAGGAAGGGAGAATACTTTCTTTATTCCCTGAACTAGAAAAGAGCAAGGCAGGAGTTTTAGCAAGTTTGAGGACGAATAGAGAATTACTACTTTTCTCAAACAGGCATGATATTTACAATAATTCTGCAAGAATGCTAATTAAGCTTGTTAGACAATGGAATAAAGAGCTTCAAATAAACCCTAAAATCCTGATAACCCCTAAAGAGCATGACCTTATTATTGGAAGCTTATTGGGAGATGCCAGTATAAGACAGAGAGAGAGAAATTCTTGCTTTAGGGTTGCTCATTCTATTAAACAAAGAGAATATATCAAATGGAAGCTAAATTTGCTAAAAAATTTCAATATTTCTGAGTTTAATGAAAGAAAAAGGATTATTAATAAACGAGAAGTAAATATGATTTATTTAGCCACAGATACTCATTCAGTTTTTAATTACTATAGAAATTTATTTTATAAAAACGGAAAGAAGATAATAACCCCAGAAATTTTAAATCAAATAAATCCAAGAAGTTTAGCAATTTGGATTTGTGATGATGGAAGTTATGACAATACCCAGGGATATATTGTCTTATGCACAAATGCTTATAGTTTAAAGGAGCATGAATTAATGCAGAAATTTTTTGAAGAAAAATTTGGATTGAGCCCAACAGTGGGTTTTAGAGATGGTAAATATTATTATCTAAGATTTAAGCAACAGGATTCTAAGGAGTTAATAAGAATAATTAAGGATTATATTCCTGAATGTATGTTGTATAAAATAGGAGGATTAAAAAATGTGTGCTGAAAAAGAAGAAAATTATGGTGCTGAGAGTATTAAGGTTTTGGAAGGACTGGAGGGGGTGCGCCTGAGACCTTCGATGTATGTGGGTAGCACAGGCAAGGAAGGGCTTCATCATTTAGTCTATGAAGTCGTTGACAATGCGGTTGACGAAGCCCTGGCAGGCGTCTGTACTAAGATTCTAGTGACTCTCAATAAAGACGGAAGTGTCACAGTAGAGGACAATGGAAGAGGCATTCCAATTGAAACCCACAAGCAGACAAAAAAGTCTGCTTTGGAAACAGTCATGACAATGCTTCATGCAGGAGGCAAGTTTGACCATAAAGCCTATCTCATCTCAGGAGGGCTTCATGGAGTAGGAGTTTCTGTTGTCAATGCTTTGTCAGAAAAGCTTGTTGTTCAAGTCAAGCGTGACGGCAAGATTTACGAGCAGACATACAAGAGAGGAAAAGCTCAGGCAGATGTCAAGCAAATAGGCAAGCTCAAGGACGAAAAAGAGACAGGTACAAATGTTCAATTCTGGCCTGACAAGGAAATTTTTTCTGTATTGAATTTTGAATTCAATATTCTTGCAAATCGTCTGAGAGAAATCGCCTTCCTGACGCCTGGAGTAAAAATCATCCTGAGCGATGAGGCAAAAGAAAAAAAAGAGGAGTTTTATTTTGAAGGCGGCTTAATCGAGTTCGTCAAGTGGCTGAACAAAAGCAAAGAAGTCCTGCATAAGCCAATTTATTTCAAAAAACAAGTGGATTCCACAATCATTGAAATTGCAATTCAATACAATAACTCTTATGTTAACAATATTTTTGGTTTTGTCAACACTATCAACACAATAGAAGGAGGCACTCATATAGTCGGCTTCAAAACCGCACTAACAAGAGTCATCAATGACTATGCCCAGAAAAACAAAGTCATCAAAAACGAAACTATTACCGGCGACGACGTGAGGGAAGGCCTCACTGCTATTGTTTCAATCCGCATCAAGGAGCCTCAGTTTGAAGGCCAGACAAAAACAAAGCTTGGAAATTCAGAAGTAAAAGGCTTTGTTGATTCTGTTGCCACAAGCTCTCTTTCAGAATTTTTTGAGGAAAATCCTCCAATTGCAAAGCGCATTGCAGAAAAAGTCAGTCAGGCTGCAAAAGCAAGAGAAGCTGCAAGAAAAGCCCGTGACTTAGTCAGAAGAAAAAGCGCTTTCGGAAGCGGCGGCTTGCCAGGAAAACTGGCAGACTGCTCAAGCAACAAAACAGAAGAGACAGAATTATATATTGTTGAAGGCGAAAGTGCTGGTGGCTGTTGGGATGGAAAAACTAAAGTTGCTTTGATTGATGGCAGAAATTTATCTTTTGAAAATTTAGTAAAAGAAAATAAACAAGGAAAGAAAAACTTTTGTTACACTATGCGAAATGATGGGCATATTGGTATTGCTCCGATATTAAATCCAAGAATTACTAAAAGAAATGCAGAAGTTATTAAAATAATTTTAGATACAGGCGATGAGCTAATATGCACTCCAGACCATAAGTTTATGCTAAGAGATGGCTCCTACAAAGAAGCCCAAAATTTAACTAAAGAAGACTCATTAATGCCGTTGCATAAAAGGATTTCTAAAATCGGCGGCAGAATTACGATAGAAGGCTATGAAATGATATGGGACCCTAAGAAAACATGGGTTTTTACTCATATGCTTGCTGATGAATATAATACTGAGAATAATGTTTATGCAATTGCCCAAGGGGATGCAAAGCACCATATAGACTTCAATAAAAGAAATAACAACCCCATGAATATCATAAGGATGCCTAAAGAAGATCACCTTATTCTTCATACACAGCATTTAGACAAGACTTTGCATTCCATAGAAAGCAAAGAAAAATCAAAACTCGCTCACCAAAGTGAAGAATATAAAGAAAAAGTAAGGAAGATTATGAGTACCCCAGAAATGAGAATAGTGTTAAGCGCGCGAGCTAAAGCGCAATGGAATAATCCAGAATACAAGGAGTATATGATTCAAAAGTTCATTGAGTTTTATGAATCCAATGAGGATTATAGGAATAAGAATAATAAACTGCTTGATGAAAATCAAAAAGAGCACTGGTCAAATCCAGAAAATAGAATAAAAGCAGCGGAAAAAGTCAAAAAATTCTTTGAGGAGAATCCTGATGCAAAGCAATATCTCTCAAATCTTGCAAAAGAGCAGTGGAAAGATGAAGCCCTGATAATCTGGAGAAGGCAGAAAACAAGAGAGCAATGGACCCCAGAGTTCAGGCAAGAAAGAAAAAAAGCTTATAATAAGACTTATTATGAAAAAACAATCAAATTAATGAAAAAGGTTCTTGAAGACTTTGGAGATTTAACCAAATTTGACGAAGTTAGAATCGCCAATAATGATAAAACAATTTTAAGCATGAAAACCTTTTGTGAAAGATTCTTCAGTAATAATTCTGAAAATATGATTGAATCTATTAAAAATTACAATCATAAAATAAAAGAGATAATCAAGCTAAATGAAAAAATAGATGTCTATGATATAGAAATCCTAGAAACCCATAATTTTGCCTTGGCATCAGGCATTTTTGTTCATAATAGCGCAAAGCAGGCAAGAAACAAGGAAATCCAAGCAGTTTTGCCATTGCGTGGAAAGATTTTGAATGTTGAAAAGGCAATTCCAACAAAAGTCCTCAGCAGCGAAGAAATTGCAAACCTCATTACAGCAATAGGAACAGGAGTTGGCGAAGAATTCAATCTTGAAAAGCTCAGATACGGAAAAATAATAATAATGTCTGATGCAGATGTTGACGGCCAGCACATCAAGACTCTTTTACTCACTTTTTTCTTCAGATACATGCCATTGCTGATAGAAGAAGCGCATGTTTTCGCAGCAGTCCCTCCATTATACAAAATCAGAAAAGGCACTTCTGACCATTATGTTTACACAGACTCTGGCTTGAAGCGAGCCCTCGCAAAGCTCGGGGAAGGCAAAAACGTGAACGTTCAAAGATTCAAAGGATTAGGAGAAATGAATCCCCAGCAATTATGGGAAACCACTATGAATCCAGCAAGCAGGATGCTGAAAAGAATTTCAGTAGAAGACGCAGTTGAAGCAGACCAAATTTTCAAAATCCTCATGGGCGATGAGGTCGAGCCCAGAAGGCAATTCATCGCCGAGCACGCAAAGGAGGCGGTGCTGGATGTTTAAATTATAATCAATCAGTAATCAGTCAAATATTTGGGAGTGCGCAATGACGTCAGGGCGCACACAGAAAAAATAACATCAAATTCCAAAAATAATAACAAATACCAAAAAATGCGCATAAAATTTTGCCCAAAATGCAAATCAACAGAAATTGAGATGTCCTCAGGAGGACTGACAGGATTTTGGAATTGCAAAAAATGCGGTTATAATGGAACCTTGTTCCCTGAAAAAGAAATAAATGAAAAGAAAATAACCAAATAAATCAAAAACAATCCAAAAATTAGCAAAAAATCGTTGAACAAATACCAAACAAAGAAAAAATGAGTCCAGAAGAAAAAAACGAAAAGAAAGAAGAAGAGAAAGACGACGAAGAGCAAGGCAAAGGCATAATCGAAGCAGAAATCACTACAGAAATGCAGAAAGCATACATCGATTATGCGATGTCTGTCATTGTAGCAAGAGCCCTTCCAGCTGTTGAAGATGGTTTGAAGCCTGTTCATCGCAGAATTCTTTATGCAATGAATGAATTGGGCTTAGCCCATTCAAAGCCTACAAAAAAATCCGCGAGAGTTGTAGGAGATGTTCTTGGCAAGTATCATCCTCACGGAGATATTGCTGTTTATGATTCATTAGTCAGAATGGCCCAGGATTTCTCATTAAGATATCCTTTGATTGACGGCCAGGGAAATTTTGGAAGCGTTGATGCAGACCCTGCTGCTGCAATGAGATATTGTGTTACAGGAGATTCTTTAATTGTGACTGAAAACGGATTAGAAAGAATGGGCAATATCTCAAAAAAAGAAGATATAAATTTGAAAATTTTAAGCAAAGACAAGAAAGTGAATAATGCTTCAAAATGGTTTGATTCTGGAACACATGAAACAATCAGGATAACAACAAATAAGGGGTATTTTTTAACTGGAACAAAAAATCATCCAGTCTTAACGATTTCAAAAAATGACTATGGAAAACCCGTTTTTGTATGGAAGCTTTTGGAAAGAGCAAGAGAAGGAGACATAGTTTTGATTGATAGAAGGGAAGATGGATTTTGGCCGGAAAAAGAGCTGGAATTGATTAGTTTTCATCCAAGAATAAAGAATAATCACCAGCATAAACGAATTTTACCATTAACTTTGAATAAAGAACTGGCATTTATACTGGGGGCGTTAATCTCAGAGGGTTCAATAACTGAAAATAAAATAGAATTCTGCAATGCTGATCTGGAGTTTATCAGCCAATTTGAAGAAAAATGGAAGAATCTCTTTCCAGACAGCAAATTGCATAGATTTTCACGAAAAGCTTCTTCTTATGGAAAAAAGGATTATTTCAGATTAGAATGTCACTGCAGGTTGACTGTAGAATTTTTAAGAAATTTAGGCATTCTGCCTGTTAAATCTGCAAAAAAAACAATTCCAGAAGTTATATTCAAATCTCCAAAACATATATTCTCCTCTTTTTTAAGTGCATACTTTGAGGGGGATGGAAGCATAAGCTTTTCAAGAAGAATGATAGAATTAAGCTGTTGTTCTATAAGCGACAAATTAATCAAAGAAATGCAGATATTATTATTAAGATTAGGAATAGACACATTTAGAAGATTTGACATATCTAAAGGATTGTATAAACTGTATTTAAGAGGAAAAAGGAATATTCTTAGATTTTATAAAGAAATCAATTTCTCATGCCAAAATAAAAGGAAAAAGTTAGAATTTGTTCTTTTGAATTATAAAAAAGAATCAAGCAATACTGATTATGTTCCATTTATTTCTGATTTTATAAGAGATTTAGCAGGTTACTCAGGTGAAGAATTTGTTGTAAAACATAATTTTGACAGATATGAAAATATGAGCAAGAATTATCAAAGAGTCGCTTCTATTGTCATGCAAAGAACAGGAATAGATTATTCTTCCTTATTTGAATATTTCTTAACTTATAATTACTTATTTGATCCAATAGTTAAAATAGAGGATGCAGGAATTCAAAGAGTCTATTCAATAAAAGTAGAGAATAGTTGTCATTCTTTTGTTTCAAATGGTTTTATAAGCCATAATACAGAATGCCGTCTTGCTGAAATTTCCGAGGAACTTTTGCAAGATTTGGAAAAAGATACTGTTGAATGGGCTCCTAATTTTGATAATTCATTAAAAGAGCCTTTGCTGCTCCCAGCAAAGCTTCCAAACTTGCTTATTAACGGCTCATCAGGAATTGCAGTTGGAATGACAACAAACATTCCTCCGCATAATCTGGAAAATGTAGCTGATTCTATCATTGCCTTGATTAATAATCCAAAAGTTGAGATTGACAAGCTCATAGAAATAATCCGGGGCCCTGATTTTCCAACAGGCGGAAGCATTTCTGCAGATGAAATTCCTAATTTGTACAAATTAGGCAAAGCATCTATCATCATGCGCGGAAAAACAACAACAGAGGAAGAAAAAGGCAGAGAGAATATCATTATCACAGAGATTCCTTATCAAGTCAACAAGGCAACTCTTGTTGAAGCAATCGCGAAGCTTTGCCAGGAAAAAAAGCTCATGGATGTTTCTGATATCAGAGATGAATCTGCAAAAGGCAAAATCCGCATCGTAATAGAACTCAAGAAAGGCACAAATCCAAAGTTCACCCTGAATAATTTGTATCATCATACTTCTTTGCAGACAAAATTTGATGCAATCATGCTCGCGTTAGTCAACGGCGAGCCAAAAATCCTCAATCTCAAGGAAATTCTTGAATGCTATCTTAATTACAGAAAAACAATTGTCAAAAAAAGGACAAAGTTTGACTTGGATGAGGCAGAAGCCCGCAAGCATATTGTTGAAGGCCTTTTAATCGCCCTGAAGAACTTGGATGAAGTTGTTTCCCTCATCAAAAAATCTGCAAACACAACAGTTGCTTTGGAAAATCTCCAAGACAAGTTCAAATTGTCTCAAAAACAAGCTCAGGCAATATTAGAAATGCGTTTATCAGCTCTCACTGCTCTTGAGCAGGACAAGCTCAAGGATGAAAACAAAAAGCTTGAAGAAAGAATCAAGGAACTTCTGAAAATTCTCGGTTCAGAGCAGGAAATCTTGGATATTATAAAGAAAGAGCTCTCAGAGCTCAAAAGAAAATACGCAGACACAAGAAGAACAACTATTTTACAGAGAGGAGTTTCAGAGCTTGTTGAAAAAGACCTTGTAGCCAAAAAAGATGTCATCATAACAATAACTTCAAAAGGATATGTAAAAAGAATGGATATCAAATCATACAAAGAGCAGAAGCGCGGAGGCAAGGGAGTCATAGGAGCAGACCTCGCGACAGGCGATTTTGTAAGGCAGATGATAACCTGCTCTACTCATGACACTCTGCTGATGTTCACTTCAAGAGGAAGATTATACTGGCTGAAAGCATATGAAATTCCAGAAGTCGCGAGATTCGGAAAAGGAAAAGCTGTAATCAATCTGCTGAATATTAATGATGAAATAACTGCAGTAATGACTGTAAAGAAATTCGAAGGCTCTTTGGTCATGGTGACTCAGAAAGGAATTATCAAGAGAGTTAACATGAGCATGTTCAGCAATCCGCGCAAAGGCGGAGTCAATGCAATTAACCTTAAAGAAGACAAGCTCATCGGCGTTGAGCTTATCGAAGGCAAAGAAGAAATTATTCTCGCGACAAAAGAAGGCAACGCAATCCGTTTCAAAGCCGAGGAAGTTCGAGAGATGGGAAGAAATGCTTACGGAGTCACAGGAATAAAGCTTGAGAAAGATGATATTGTTGTTGGAGTTGCAATAGTAATACCTGAAAAAACAAAAGACCTCACAATTCTCACTGTTACTGAAAATGGTTTTGGCAAAAGAACTCTTGTTGATGAATATCGTTTGACAGGCAGAGCCTGCAAAGGCGTTATTAACATCAACACCTCTGACAGAAATGGAAAAGTCATTGGAATTGAAATAGTTGATGACAAAGACTCTGTTATTGTGACAACAGCCAAAGGCATTGTCATCCGCGTTTCCATGAAGGATATTCGAGAAATGGGCCGTAACACCCAAGGCGTCAAAATCATCAAGACCATCGGCGACAAAGTCACCTCCATAACTAAAGTCCAGCGCGACGAAGAAGGCGAAGAAGTCGCCGAGGCTTAATTTCTAAATAATTGCTAACAATTCAATTCTTGCATGGCGCAGATGACGTCATCCTGCGCTCAATTCGCCCCTCAAATAATAATTCAGATTTCTTAATTCATTTGGAGTTATAAATATGCAAGGAATTTTATATTTCTTGTACAATTTATTCTTCATCACTTTCTTTTTCCACGCGCCAGGATATCCTCCGTAAAATTCAATATAAATTTTATATCGGGGCAGCCAGAAATCAGGCACGCAAATCTGCCCCTCTTTTTCAAAAATCAGGGTTTTTGATTCATATTCTGCCTTTATTTCATTCTCAAAAAGAAAATTTGCTATCTCTTTTTCGCCCTTGCTTCGAACAAAAAATCCATTTTTGGTTCTTATTTTTGCGGAAAATGGATTTTTTCCGTTTTTCATGAACTTTTTGAATCTTTCAGGATGCGAAATAAACATCCTCTTCGCTTTTTCCGATACTTCCTTCCTTATATTCGGATGCTCGCGCCACCAGGCTGTCATAATTCTGTCAATTTTCTGTCTCAATATCATGCTCTCATATGTTTTCAGATTAGAAATCCTCAATTTCTCCTTGTGCCTTGCAGAAAGATGCTTTCCCTTATTCCATATCTTGAATTTCCCTGCCTTCAGCATCTTTTTTATCGCCCTGCTTCTCTTCATCCTCGTTTTGGCAGGCTGTTTTCTGCCTTTCCAGAACTTGCCGATGTCAAAACGCTTTTTCTTTTTGGCCATGCTAATTATATTTCTTTAATAGTTAAAAGTGTTTCTAAAAGAAAAGTTTAAAAAGACATTGGCGGAGGATAAATAGATTAAAATGCCTTGGAAAAAGCTTCATTGGGGGGTCAAAGGAACAGA
>PEVX01000032.1 GCA_002780285.1 Candidatus Pacearchaeota archaeon CG06_land_8_20_14_3_00_35_12 | reverse complement strand
CCTCAGTATTCAAGGCAATTTTTCCATTGCAGTATGTTTTGCTGTCGCTGCTAACTTTTTTTATACAGCCAGCCAATATTTCCTTATCTCCATTTCTATCAATTCTACCATTCTTCAAAACATCATATTTTATGCCGCTTTTCTCAACTGAAAAACCATCTCCTTTTGCATCAAATAATTTTCCGTCTTCGCTTATCCAAACAGCATTTCCCTTATAAGAATCATACAGACTTTCTTTTCCAGGGTCAAGGAGCAAAACTTGTTTGCCAGAAGGAACACTAATTATCACATTTCTTTTGTCATGAATTTCAACTTCTCCACCATAGATCATCAGCCCATCTTTTGTTTTGATGAAAGTAACATCATCGCTCAAAGATGTGAAATCAGTAGACCCGTATTTAAAATACGCACCTTGATTATGAACTGTTATTTTCCCGTCTTTGTAAGTTACTTCAGTGCCAGGAAAAACGACGCTTAATTTTTCATTTTCAAAGACATATGTGGCAGGTGCGCTTGAAATAATGTGTGCTTCAATTAGAGTTCCATTTTCATCAACCTTGAAAGTTCCTTCGCTAATCTTATCATAAACATTACCGCCTATTTTGAGCCCCTGCCCGCCATTTTCCTTAAATGTTATTGTTGTTATTCCTTTTTCAGATGTAACTTCCCATCCTTTTGGAATCCAATAGCTTCCTTCTTCAGCGTTGAGGCATTTGCTGATATCCATCCCTTGTTCTTTGGTTACGCCATTCAGCCCGCATTTTAATGTTTGTTTTTTCAAGTCAACTTCAGCAGAAGAAACTTTTTGACTGCCTATTTTTTCAAGATTTGCTTTTGCATTGGTGCATGATTCAATTCCTGCTTTTACCAATGGAGGCATGCTTTGCTTAAGAAGACACTCGATTGGATTTCTAAGGCACTCAGCATTATTAAAACCTGGAATTAATGAGATGAGCTGATTAAGAATAGTGCCTACTAAATTAGTCCCTGATAAAATAATATTCGCAGCACCCATGACATCTGAAATCTTACTTAAATCAACTGTAGAACCAATAACTGTCATTGCGCAATCTGTTCCGATGTTGAAAAACTTAGATTGTGTCTGCTCTGTTTGAGCAAGAACAGGAGAAGAAATCATTGCAATTAATAGAAAAAAAGCTGCTGTTAAAAAAATAATTTTTTCTTTGTTCATTTTATTTTTCCCGCGAATTTAAATTCATATATTTTGTCATTCAACAGCGACTTTGCATCATATACTGTATAAATGAGGCTGTCATTATAAAATCTCAGCTCGCCTGTAAATCCCCTTGCTGAAATAATATCAATCATGCAGCTCAAGCAGGGGCTTTGGGGATTTTTTGCCTGTTCTGCTATTATCAATTTGGCAGCATCATAGATTCTTCCAAGCCTTATGTTGAATTTCTTTGAAAAAAACTCTAATTTTTGAATTTCTCCTGATTTTTGGGTGACTGTAATCGGCCAGACTATATCTATTGTTACAGAATCATTTACAATTTTTGTTCTGCTAGAAACATTTCCAGAGCTTATATTTACATCTGAAAATGCGCTCCAATTATTGCAAAAAGCCACGTTTTCATTAAGAAAATTAGAAAATTCTGTCTCTAAAACAGACAAAGATGGGATTTTTTCTTTTCCAAAAGAATACCAGTATGCAATATCAATTGCTTCATAAGAAACTGTTTCATTTGGCGGAACAATATATCCTGCCTGCAGGCCCATTCCTTCAAGCCCTATTTTTGCTGTTGATTCAATGCATCCCTGAACATAATTCCTTACAGAAGCAGATGTTTTCTGCTGAACTTGCTGCTGGCTTGAGTTTATAAAATAAAAAGTCAGAATTACTGCTGCAATTATCACAGCAACAATAATAAACAAAGTGATTTGGGCTTTCTTGCCTCTTTTTATCATAAAGGTATACAGGATTCAAATCTTAAATAATTAACTAAATTAATCAATAAGCATCAGTAAGAATTTCATAATATGCCTGCGGATGCTTGCATGCAGGGCATTTTTTAGGCGCTTCTTTTCCAATGTGTATATAGCCGCAGTTTCTGCATTTCCATTTTACAACATGATTTTTTTTAAAAACAGAATGATTTTTCACATTTGCAAGAAGCATTCTGTATCTTTTTTCATGATGCTCTTCAACTTCTCCAATCTGCTTGAATGAATCTGCAATATCATTAAATTTTTCTTTTCTTGCGACTCTTGCAAATTCAGGATAAAGAATTCCCCATTCCTCTTTCTCGCCTTCAGCAGCTGCCAAAAGATTATCAGAAGTAATTGAAATTTTTCCTGCAGGATATTTTGCAGTAATCTCAACTTTTCTTCCTTCTAGATATTTGAAAAAAACTTTCGCGTGCTCTCTTTCATTCTCTGCTGTTTCAAGAAAAATTCCTGCAATCTGCTCGAATCCCTCTTTTCTTGCCACGCTTGAAAAAAAAGTATATCTGTTTCTTGCCTGGCTCTCGCCTGCAAAAGCCTTCAACAAATTCTTTTCTGTCTCACTTCCAGCAAAACCCTTTCTCAATTTACACTCCTTATGCTCCTACTCTTTTTCCTTCAATCGCAAAAAAACTTTTTAGTGCAGCGACATATTCCTCAAGCTCGCCTGCAACTTTATCTTCATACTGCTCAATTCTGCTTCTGATTACAAATCTGTCATAAGTTCCTCTGAGGAACTTTCCAAACGCATTTCCTTCCCATCTGTTTTCATAATCTTTCTCAAGATAGGCTGAAACTTTTATTTCAAACTGCCCTTTGTTCATTTTTATCTTGTTTCCTGACTCGTCTGTCATTTCCACAGTCGTCATGCCGACAATATGCCAGTCAACTTTCAGGAAGAATCTGAAATAATCTGAAATTTTCCTTTTTGCAATCCATTTAATCTCAACTTCCTTGCCATTTGGCTTTATTTTTTCAGAATAAGTTCTCTCTTCTACCCAATACTGATAATCTGTCAGCCAGGTATATGCTGTCTGGTAAACATCCTTAAAATCAAAAATGCCCGCATATTTGACTTTTTCTTCATAAATAAGATCTTTTTCAGACATTTTTCACTCTTTTATTTGATTGTTTATATTATTTAATTGAATAATATACAAGTGGAAAGAGCTATTTAAATATTTTTCAGTTAAGAATGCTCTGAATGAGTTAATCATTCAATAGCTTCAATATCTTTGCATGACTCACAGATTATCCTTCCATCAACATTATACAGCGGGCCGTAGCTTTCGCATTCCTCGCAAACACCCCATTTAATCCATCTTTCCTCGCCAGAAAGAACTTCTTTTTTTCTTCTTATTTTCTCTGCTTCCTCGTGAATATGCATTGTCTGCCTTGCTATTGCGAAAAGCGAAGGCTCTATTTTAAGAATATCTTTTATTGTAAGCATTCCTATAACTTGGTTGTCTGCAACAACAGGAAGCCATCTTAATTTTGTCTTGCTCATTATTAAAATTGCTTCAGAGAGATCGCGGTCAGGCCTGATTGCAACTATTTTTCTCATCATCAAATCCTTTGCTTTAACCCAAGAAAGATTTTTTTTCTTTGTCAATGCCCAGACAATATCCCGTTCTGTAAGAAGCCCTGTCAGTTTTTTATTCTCCATTATTATCAAAGAGCCTACTTTCTTGCCGGCCATCTCGCGGGCGCAGTCAGTGATGCTCATACCAGAATCTACAGAAACAAACTTTCGGGTCATTATATCACCCACCTTAACACCAATTTGCATTTTCTTAGCCTAAATTAAAAAAGCAAAAATATTTTTTAAGCACTTATACAATAGAAAATATATGATAAAAAGGATATAACAGAAAATATCTTTTTATTTTCTTTTTATTTTCTTCGCTTCTTTTGATTTTTCTGTAGCATACCTTTTGTTTATTATCACAGCAAAAGATATTATGACTGCAGCTATAATCATTCCTAGAATAAACTTGGTTTTGTCTGTCGTGGCCATCCAGCCCCTGGCAAATCCGAAAAATATCAAAATCAATCCGGCAAATGCAGTTCCTGCAGACAGGTTTATCATTGATGAAAGATAAAGGAATAAAAACAAGCTAACAAAAATAATGCAGACACCTATTACATTTGTAATCAGCAGGAAATTTTTAGCATAAATCTCATCATCCTTCTGGAATCTGTCATTGCATGCCTTGAATGCAGCTTCAGAAACATTGCTTGATTCGTTCAGCTGCGTTCCTGCAACAACATTGTAACAATCTCCAACAGTCATGCTTGGATTGCAGACCTGAATCTCAACGAGCTTTGGCTCTGTGCAGTTATAATCTTCAAAATGCGGAGCTGGATAAAATACATTTATTCCAAGAAGAACCACAATATAGAGTATTACAGCTATTCCAATTCCATAAACAACATTCATCACCCGAGCCATTTTTACAACTAACACAACCCATTCTAATTTAAAAAAGTATCTATATACTTTTATATATATGCTACAAAAGATATCTTGCAAAATATAGCAAATAAAGCATATTTCAAATAATAAATTAAAATAAAAACAAAAAACAAGGATAAAATTTATAAATAATTGAGCAAGTTAAAGAATACAAAGCTAGGGGAAAATGGTTGAAAATATACATAATGATTTAATTGGAAGAATAGAAGGGCAAAGCAGATTCCATCCTCCAATTGAAGCAGGCGGTTCAGACAGGCCCGCAGTTGAAAAAGATGCTAAGAATACTGAAAACTCTTTTTTAGAGATTTTGAAAATGGCATTTATTCCAGGATATACTTTTTATCGTACGAACAAAGACTTTAATGATGAAGCAATACCAAAAAAATACAGAGTTTGCGCAAGCATAGCAGTATCTGTGGGAATGGAATATATAAAATGCATTGGATTTTACAAATCTATTATAGATTTTTTTACAAAATAAAATGACAGACAAGCAGCCAATCTATATTCTACCAGAAAACGTCCAGAGGATGATAGGCAGAGACGCGCAAAGAAACAATATTCTTGCAGCTCGTTTAGTAGCAGACACTGTTAAAACCACTCTGGGCCCAAAAGGCATGGACAAAATGTTAGTCAGTGCAATCGGCGACATTGTCATCACAAATGATGGAGTCACAATTCTTGAAGAAATGGAAATTGAGCATCCTGCTGCAAAGATGATGGTTGAAGTCGCTAAGACTCAGGAAGAAGCTGTTGGCGATGGAACTACAACAGCAGTTGTTCTCGCAGGCAAGCTGCTCGAAAACGCAGAAAAACTTTTAGATCAAAAGATTCATCCAACAACAATCACAAAAGGCTACCGCATCGCAGCTGAAAAATCAAATGAAATCCTCAACCGCATTTCAACAAAAATAAACGCAAAAGATTTCAACTTATTGAAAAATATTGCAACTACTGCAATGACAGGAAAGGGCGCTGAGACTGCAAAGGAAAAATTATCAGAAATTATTGTAAATGCAGTGGCTACTGTTGCAGAAGAAACACCATCAGGAATTATAGTTGACAGTTCAAACATCAAAATTGAAAAAAAGAAAGGGCAAGGCATAGAAAATTCAGAACTGATAAAAGGAATTGTTTTGGACAAAGAACGCGTTTCTTCTGACATGCCATCATCTGTTCAAAATGCAAAAATTGCATTAATCGACACAGCCCTGGAATTAAAAAGCCCTGAGACAGACACTAAAATTCAGATTTCAACTCCTGAACAGCTTCAGGCATTTTTAGACCAGGAAGAAAGGCTTTTGAAAGCAATGGTTGAAAAAATAAAAAAATCAGGAGCCACGGTAATTTTATGCCAGAAAGGAATTGATGATGTCGCGCAATATTATCTTGCGAAATCAAACATCCTCGCAGCAAGAAGAATATCAAAAAACGACATGGAAAAGCTTGAAAAAGCAACAGGCGGGAAAATTGTTTCAAATTTGAACGAGCTTTCTGAAAAAGAGCTTGGCTTCGCAGGCTTGGTCGAGGAAAAAAAAGAAGGCGATGAATCATTATTATACATTCGTGACTGCAAAAATCCAAAAGCAGTCACAATTCTCATCAGAGGAGGAACAGAGCATGTTATTGATGAGATTGAGCGCGCAATAAAAGACGGAATTGGCGACTTGAGCGCTTCTTTGCAGGATGTAAAGATTGTCGCAGGCGGCGGAGCAATTGAAATAGAGCTTGCAAAACAGCTGAGACAGTTCAATCAGACTGTTTCAGGCAGAGAAAAGCTTGCTGTTGATGAATTTGCAAATGCCCTTGAATGCATCCCGGTAATTCTTGCTGAAAATTCAGGATTAGACCCTATTGACATTCTCACAGAATTAAAATCAAGGCACAGTTCAGACACAAATGCAGGCATCAATGTTTACAATGGAAAAATTGAAGACATGATGAAAAGCGGAGTCATCGAGCCATTGAGAATAAAAACCCAAGCCATCAAGAGCGCGTCAGAAGTCGCGACAATGATATTAAGAATTGATGATGTCATTGCCTCAAGCTCAAATAAGAACTCGGGCATGGGCAGGTCAAACCTGCCTAACTCACCTGAAGAATTTTAATTTCTAAAAATTTATTTTTAATTTGTCTTGCAATCGCGCAAAATCATTTTTGCAAAAACTTCCAGCATTTCAGGGTC
The DNA here is from genome assembly GCA_002780285.1 of Candidatus Pacearchaeota archaeon CG06_land_8_20_14_3_00_35_12. Classification (GTDB taxonomy): domain Archaea; phylum Nanobdellota; class Nanobdellia; order Pacearchaeales; family PEVX01; genus PEVX01. Next base: position 3,469 of record PEVX01000032.1, on the reverse strand, counting down.
AAATTCTATTCCAGACAACCGCCTCATTTCTTTGATTGCTCCTTCAGGACTAAACATCTTGTCCCTGTAGGGCCTAGGGTTTGTCATTGCATCATAAAGGTCTGAATTGCCAAGAATTCTTGCATAAAAAGGAATCTGGCCATCTTTTAATTTCTTGGGATATGCATGGGTCAAGCCATCATATTTTTCATGATGCGATTCAACTCCGTCAATTATATTGCAGACAACTCTGTTTCTCAGGATGTTCAAATCAGAAGCAGTGCGAAAAATTATTTTCGAACTTCCATCAGGATGAATTAATTTTGATTGCTGGAAATTTTTCATTTCCTCAGAGCTCATTTCCTCCTGCCTCTTCAAAAACATCCATTCAGGCCATCTTTTATCAATATCATGATATCTGCTTGCAAGCCAAACAGCATGCCTTTCAAGCTCTGGAAGTTTAAGTTCAACTGCAAGTTTCAGGCTAAGATCTGCAACATTTATTTCATGCCCTACAACATAAAGATTGTAGCAGGAATGCCCGCAGGTTTCCTGCTGTTTTTTGATAGTCTCTTGTTCAAATCCTGCAAGTTTTGCCTCAAGATTGTCTAAATCTTTAAAATCAAGATATAGGGTAAAGTCTCCAGAATTCCAAGGATGAGAGGCTGTTGGAGCCATTTTCAATAATTGGTTATATTGATTAAAAATTGAAAAACCGGGGGTTTAAATGCATTTCTTCACTGCTGAACATAGTTCAATTTCGTGATTTGCAAAGTTTTATAAACCTGAATTTTTTTGAAAATATCAGTATAAGGATGAGACACATCGATTTCTTATATAAATTTAGAAACATAAATATACAAAAGTTAGAAATTAGGAGGAATTTTTTAAATGGCATATAACGAAGGCGGAGGCTTTGGTAGAAACCGAGGCTTCAGAGGCAGAGGCGGAGGCGGATTTAGGCGTTTTCCAAGAGAAATGACTAAAATCAAGTGCAGCGAATGCGGCAAAGAAGCTGAAGTTCCGTTCAAACCTAGAGAAGGCACACCTGTCTATTGCCGTGACTGTTATTTCAAGAAAAAAGGAATAACACCAAGGCAACCAGCAGAAGAACAGAGTGGTGTTGAATCTGAGGCAAAAGCTGAAACAGAAAGCAAAGAAGAAACAGAAGAAAAGTTTTAGTGTCTAAATCAAATTAGATTTTAAAACAAATTTTCAACGTTGATTCAACGTTTTTATTTTTTATTTTTTATTTATTTTTATTTGATTGTATTTTTTATTTTAATTAAGTTCTACTAAGAAGTCTATCCTTCAATCTATTCACGAACTTGTTATGTTCGCAGATTAGCTCAGTATTTGAAAAATTTTAACAAGAGTTCACTAATCTGCTCAATGCGCCAGCCGAGGGTCGAACTCGGGTCCCCTCGTTGGCAACGAGGAATACTAACCACTGTACTACCGGCGCATAATCGCGAAAATCATTCAGATTTTCGGGATATAAGAAATCTTTGATTTCTTCTAGAAACCGCTGTTTCTTATGAGTTTCCTAAGAAACAGACTATTTTAAAAGTTTTTGAAATGAGCATTCTTTGATAATTTCTATTTTTTATTACCTAAATCTTTATAAAACAATAATTTCCGTATAGCTCAATGGACACAGACGTAAAAATAGCAATTATAGGAGGAGGGTTAGGAGGGCTCAGCTCTTCTTATCATCTCGCTGAAAATGGAATAGAAAAACAGATTATAATCGAGGCAGGAAAGCTGGGAAAAGGCTCTGATGACATAATGAGCGGAACCAACGGCCCGATAATTCCGGGGCATTCTAAAATAACCACATTCACTTATCCTTCTGATTATGATTCTTTTAAAAACAAGCTTGGAAAAGAAAAAGCAAAGACCTATGTTGAGTTTTCTTATGCAGGCAGGGAGATTCAAAAAGAAATTGCCAGAAAATTAGATCCATCCAGCGCAAGAGAGCTTGACACCCTAATTGTGGGAAAAGGGGAAGATTTTGAATTTCTGAAACGCGAGAAAGAACACTATGAAGAAATGGGATTTAATTGTTTTAAACCATATCCATCATCTCAAATTGCAGACATGTATAAAATTGATAAAAAAACATTTGATGGGGGCTTTTTGCTTGAAGGAGACGCTATAATTGACCCTGCGCAGTATATAGAAGCGCTTAGAAGAAAAGTGGATGAAAATGTGGTAATTATAGCAGAAAAAACAAAAGTAACCGGAATCAGGGAGCATAAGGACTGTGTTGAAATAGAAACTTCCAGCGGGGAGGTTATTACTGCAGAGCAGGCAGTGATTGCAACAAATGGTTTTTATCAGGACGAGAATCTTAAGGGGCTTTTGGATTTGTGGTGGAATTATATAGTACGCTATGAAAACAAAGGAGAAAATACCCCAAGCACATGGACTCTTGGAAATCACTGGTTTTACTGGACAAGGCAAGATAATATTTTGATGATAGGAGAAGGCGGCGGGGGAAAAGAAAGAAGAGTTAATGGAAGCACAGCGTCTTTCTACAAAGAGAAGGAAATTATAGACCAGCTGAAAAAATGGACTAATGAAACTTTTACCCATACTTCTAAAAAACAGCCAGTCACTATGCATTATGGAATTGACGCAAATACTTCAGATGGACTCTCAATAATGGGAAAGATAGGAAGAAAAATTTATTGCGCAGTATGCAACAGCAATGGGCAGCCTGCCGAGAGCTTAGACTCTTCTCTAGTTCCTTATATTCTTTATCCAGAAGAATTCAAGATGAGCGACCAGCAAAAAAAGTTCGCCGAGCTTGTTTCTCCAAGAAGAAAAACCCTGAAGCAAATTGTGTGAAATTTTTTGAATTTATAACTTTTTAACCATGTAAAGATAACGATGGGCGAATTGCCATTTTCTGTACACTTTAATGGCTTTTTTATTCGCCATACTTACAAAAAGAGAAACGTATTTAGCACCTTTTGCTCTTGCCCATTTGAAAGAGGCATCTTTTAATTGACTCGATATTCCCTTGCCTCTATATTTTTTAATGACAAACAAGTCCTCAACATTGGCAATTTTTTTTATAATATTTACATAAGGCATTACCCACATGCTAGTTATTAAAAGACCAACTAATTTGCCTTTAGCTTCTCTATCCTCAGCCACAAATATGGCTCTCCTGCTTTGCTTTAAAAATCCCTTTATGGTTTTTTCATGCTCTTTTCTTTTCAGAGTCCATCTGAAAGGCTGTTTCTGAGGCTGCTCTCTCGCAAATTCTATGCAAAGTCTTATAATTTGAGGAATGTCCTTCTTCGTGGCTTTTCTTATCTTTATTTCCATTTTCATCTCAACCTCTTTAAAAGATTATTTGCCCTGTTCAATCTGTTATCAATATCTTCTTTTTTATGACAGTCTGTTCCGATTAATATAGGAATTTTAAGTTTTAAAGCATCTTTTATTATCTGTTTTGAAGGATATTGCTCGTTGCAGG
>PEVX01000013.1 GCA_002780285.1 Candidatus Pacearchaeota archaeon CG06_land_8_20_14_3_00_35_12 | reverse complement strand
AACTAAAGAGTATAGGAACATGAGAATAGTAAGAGGAGGTTAGAAGGTTGAATGAGAAAGAACTGTGGATGAAGATATTAGGAAATAAGATACAAAGTTTCACAGATGATACTAAAGAGTACTTTATCTTCTATGATGATTCTGGACCAACGTGTACATGCATGGATTACAAGATAAGGAAAGGTTCTTATCAGATAGTCTTCCAAGACCCAAATAAACCTCAAGGGCTTCAAGGAAATCATATCCAAGGATGTAAACATATAGCTCAATATTTAGCTAACATTGGCATGAAGAATGTCACTAAGACTGGAGCGAGTTGCTATCATGAGAAAGTTGAACCAAGGACGAAGTATCCTTAAAACAAAGGAATAGTCATAGCTCAAAAGAGCAAGACCCCCAGTCTCGAAGGTAAGAGACAAAGTTAAAAAGAAGGGAATGGTATGAGATATAACCAGACCCAAAAGGAAATAGACCGAGATGGTACTCTGATATTGGTGTACCAAGAAATAATAAAAAGGAGAGTGATGTCATGGTAGGCAGAGCAGAAGCTGTGGCAGCAGCCGTTGAGGTAAGTCACAACGAATTGAAAGCTTTAGTCAAATTATACTTCAAAGCCAAACGTGCACTCTTTTGCTGGGGAGCCACTGGGATTGGAAAATCTCAGACTGTCAAGCAAGCAGGCATGGAGATAGCTGAGGAACTCAAACTAGAGTATACAGAAGACATCTCAAGAATCAACGATGAGAAAGCATTCGTAGTTGTAGACATCAGACTAGCACAATGTGACCCAAGCGATCTTAGGGGAATTCCAATCTATGATAAGGAGAAGATGGCTACTGTATGGTTACCACCAGAGATGTTTCCAAGGAAAGGATACGGAATCATATTCTTCGATGAACTCAATCTGTCACCACCATTAGTTCAAGCTAGTGCATACCAGATGATCCTAGATAGACGTCTAGGAACTTATGTAGTGCCAGATGGCTTTCTACTGATAGCTGCAGGTAACAGGCTTGAAGACAGAGCATCGGTTTTCGAGATGTCAGCTCCACTAAAGAACAGATTCGGTCATTGCCAACTAAGGGAACCATCAGTCGAAGCATGGACTAGATGGGCAGTAGATCACGACATAGACATGAGACTCATAGGTTTCCTTAACTTCAGACGTACAGCACTGTACACCTTTGATGCTAAGCTGAAGGAAAATGCATTCGCTACACCCAGAAGTTGGGAGCACCTAAGTAACCTAATTAAAGATGCAGAAAGTGACAACATAGCCTTGATCCAACAGATAGCATCAACACAAGTTGGTGTAGGAACTGCTGGAGAACTAGCAACATTCATAAGAGTCAAAGACAAGTTGCATCCGATGAAGTACTACCTAGACAATCCAGATGACTGTGAATTACCAGATGAGAACACGCAACCAGACTTAATCTGGGCACTCATTACGAGCTTCGCAGAATATTACAAGGCACACACAGATACACCGACATTGACAAAGATAATTGGAGTCCTTCGAAGGATGAATGAAGAATATGCCGTATTCACCTTGAAGCTTATGGTGACTGTAGACAGACAATTAACTCAGAAGATAATCAAGATACCTCAGGCAAGCAAGCTCGCAAGGAAGTTGATCGATTTCTTTGAATAGTGGAGAGTAGATTTCTTTGAGTAATACTTATATGAAAAGAAATAAAATAAAAGGAGATGAAAGTATATGACAAAGAACAACTTAACTCCAAGAGAACGCATTGCGAAAGCTCGGATTAATCTATTAACAGATTACCCGTTCTTTGGAAACATAGCCATGAAACTTGTGCCTAGAGAAGTCAGTGATGCAGAAGCAGAAGCATTCGGAATTAATACTATGGCAGTGGACATGTTTGGAAACCTAGTCTATAATCCACACTGGGTGACAGCACAGACTGATACTATTATGAAGGCAGGAATTTCTCATGAAGTGATGCACGTATGTTTAAAGCATCTAGTAAGATTAGGAACTAGAGATCCAAAGATATGGAACATAGCTGTTGATGCGGCAGTCAATGAAGTCTTAAGTCACACCTTCAGATTACCAGATGGATGGGTAAGGATTCAACAGATGGCACAGAAGTGTAGTGAAGAGATATATGATTGGATAATCAAGAATGCCAAGACATACAAGATGCCAGTATCAGGTGGATTTGACTCTCACATCTTTGGACAAGATGAAGGAGACACCACAGGACAAGGAAAGAAAGGTCAGAGTGGTCAAATACAAGGAGGAGCCAAGAACTCACCATTCTATCAGAACGGACAGCAACCATTTGACACAGCAAGAGCCGTAAGAGAAGCATACAACTTTGCCAAGTCTCAAGGTAAACTTCCTGCAGGCATAGACAGATTATTCGCAGACATATTGAATCCACAGTTAGACTGGAAAGATGTACTTAGGAAGTACATAGTGCAGGTAATTCCACATGACTTTAGCTACACCAAACCTAGCAAGAAATCTTATTCAGTTGGCTATTACATGCCTATGATTAAGAGGGAACATATCGAACTATGCATAGGTGTAGACTCTTCAGGATCAATCTCTGAGGAAGAGTATGCGGAGTTCCTGACAGAAATATATGCAATGTGTCGACAGTTTGAATGTCTCAAAGCAACAGTCATAATCTGTGATGCAGCAGTGCAAGAAGTAATGGAGATAGATGAAAACTTCGATCCATACTGTGTCAAAGGCAGAGGCTATGGAGGAACTGACTCACGACCTGTCTATGATTGGCTAGAAGAGAACAAAGGTGCTGAAACAGTGAAGCTCCTAGTCTACTTCACAGATGGTTACATAAACATCCCAGATAAGGAATACTCATTCCCAACTCTGTGGATAGTAACTAAGAATGGAAGAACTGATGAAGTAGATAAGATGGGCAATTCCACTGTGATACAGATACCCAAGAATGGAATGGGAAGGGATAATGAGGATGGTAGTTAGTGACATTCCTACCCTTCTCCGCTTACTACGCTACTTTGGAGGTCATTGAAACATGAATAAGAAGATAGTTCTAAATAAAACTGCCAAGAGATGGGAAACAATACTTGACCGTCCTATGTGTTTCAGTGACTGGAATTGCTTGACTGCTTCCTACAAGTATGTAGATGGGGAAGAGAATTTTGGTAACTGTAAATGGAGAAATGAATGTTCAAGAGAACACAAAAGAAGGACGCTTAAGGTGAAACCATAATGATAGACAGAGTCCTAGTAGGGAAATGGAGATATAATATCACTAAGAAGTTACGCAAGAGAATCAACAAGGCTGCTACCCTAAGGATGTGCCTCAAGATTGATAGAGACTCGCAAGAGAAACTTGTTGACAACTATTGTGGAACTCATCCTCTAGATGAGGATTGCCCCTTCCATGTTAATGCTATCGAACCAAACAAATGTGGAATTTGTCTAGCTCCCAGCAATGATACACTCTGGCATCAGGCTATGAAACAAGGCAAATCATTCATCTCCCCATCTTATGAGAAGAGAAACCATATGGTGGTAGGTTGTTATCTTCTTATCTTCTGTGAACTGGGGTATGCTAATTACAATCGTGTTCTCAGATGGAGGAAGCGAAGTGGAAAAGTTTCCTAAAGACTTGCCTAATAAGGAAGAACGTCGCTTGATTAGAAAGCTCATGATGAAGCTTACTCCTATCCTCTGTAGTCAAAGTAAAGAGAAACATGGTATTTATTGTCCTACCCATGTTAGGAAGAGAATCTGCTGTTGGTATTGTGACTATCTCGAATCTTGTGTTAAGATATGGAGGCAAGGTAAAATATATTGTAGGAGATATCAAGAAAGCAGATGGTGTAGTGCTGCCTGTGGTGCTTACGAGGAACTTATGAAAGGAGCCCCTCATGTGGAACTTTGAACAAGTTGGATTTAATCTTCAGTTCAATGGTAGAGGAAGGAAGATAAATTGAGTGAAGAAAGAAAGCGCAGTATTGTCAAGATGATAACTACTAAGGCTGGAGAGATTACTATCTCTGCCATTGTCCTTCAGCTTGTCTTTAGACAATCTCTAATTAGTTTAGGACTTCCCATTCTACTTGAAGGACTTCAGATGGGATGGTATTACTTACATGAAAGAATATGGTCTAGGATTCCTTGGGCTAGGGAATGTAATGGATGTCATTATTATCTTTATCATGAGGGAAGAAGAGATAGAGGTTTGACTCATGAAATAAATGAGGAGATATAGATGAGAACTAAAGAAGTCTGGGACAAGATACTACCTCTTGCTTTAGGAACTCGGGTCAGATTTATCAAGAACAGATGTAAGTTGGAATTCAAGACTCAGGAATGGTTTAAAGCAAGGGAAAAGAATCTTGGAAATGAGGGAAGTGTGGATGCAGTGTTTCCTCCAAATCATATGTTAAATGTTCAATTTGCTCGTTACTTCTCGAATCTGAAAGACAAGAACATATATTCCATACACTTCGACAAGCCTGTAGGAGACTATGTGCACTTCTATTGTATAAGAGAGGAATTGGAGATAATATAGATAGGAGGAAAGATAGATGGGACT
>PEVX01000017.1:61649-61791 GCA_002780285.1 Candidatus Pacearchaeota archaeon CG06_land_8_20_14_3_00_35_12 | reverse complement strand
ATTGAGAAACAAAGCTGTTTTGGCATTGATGACTGGAGCAAATCCAGAAGTTCAAATAGCTTCAGAAGGAGCTGACAAGAAAATTGATGTAAAAGCTATAGTATCATATGATACTGAAATAAAGGTTGCAGGAACGAATGTG
>PEVX01000017.1:60951-61528 GCA_002780285.1 Candidatus Pacearchaeota archaeon CG06_land_8_20_14_3_00_35_12 | reverse complement strand
AAACTGTTGTCGACGCTTTTGTCATGGCACCTGGGGCATCTGTTTCAACAGCTGCAGCAGGAGGCGCAGTCGGTTATGTCGTCAGAGATGTTGACATGACTTCAACTGATCAAAACAAGGACTTAATCGTCGTAGGTGGCGGATGTATCAATACCGTTGCTGCCAAGATACTTGGTAGTGATGTGCCATTATGTGGCGATGCAGCTACAATTGCAGCAAATCAAGCAGTTATCAAAGCTGCTGCGAACCCTGTTGCAACAGTAACTGGCAAGGTAGCATTGTTAATAGCAGGTTATGAAGCGGCAGATACAACAAAAGCTGCAACATACATACTAAACAACAAAGCTGCTGTAGATACTACAACCGCAAACATCAAGTTAGACACTGCACAATCAGTTGCAACAATTGCCACTGCTTAAGAAGGTGTGAAATATTGTTTTTTTTCTTTTTCTTTTCTTTTTTTATTCCTTACTCAGAAGTCTCTTTCTTGCTTTTAACAAAAAGTATTTAAAATTCAGAATTCCTTTTTGAAAAATGGAACTTAGAAAAATTGAATCTGCAGAAGCAAGGGAAAAAC